>NZ_PSWK01000023.1:0-55266 GCF_002932735.1 Rathayibacter sp. AY1B7 | reverse complement strand
GCCGGCGTGCGGGTCGGCTCGGCCGTGGGCGGCGCGGTGGGCTGTGCAGTGGGCTGCGCGGTCGGCGCCGTGGTCGGCTCAGCCGTCGGCGCCACCGTCGGCTCGACAGTCGGTCCCGGAGTCGGCACCGTCCCCGCCCCGAACACGGACGCCGCGGAGCCGAGCGATGCGAGCACCGTCTCGCCGTTCGCGTCGTCCACGCCGTCGTTGTCGGTCACCGCGAACACCTCGCCGGAGCCGGTGATCCCGAGGCCCTCGAGCTTCTCCTGGGTCCAGCCGTTCCCGGCCTGCAGCGCGGGCAGCACGTCGACCGCGAGGGTCTTCTCGAGCATCGGCAGCGTCTCGCCGACCGCCGCGCCGGCCTCCGTCGGCAGCGGCACCGAGTACACGGCCTTCAGCGCGGCGTCCGGCCCGTTGAGCTTGTCGCGCTCGATCACCGCGAGCGTGCCCGCGGGGGTCAGCGTGATCTCCGAGAGCCCGTTCCAGTCGCCGTCCGCCCCGGAGACGGCCTCCAGCGGGTAGCCGAAGAAGCTCCAGCTGTCGGCGGCGACGTCGTAGCGCCCGATCCGGACCACTCCGTCGGCGTCGATCGAGGCCTCGCGCTGCAGCGCCGTCCAGACGATCTCACCGGCGGCGCCGTCCTCGACGGTCACGCCCTCGAAGCCCTGCTTGCCCAGCGCCGAGGCGAGCTCCGCGGGCAGGGCGATCCGCTCGGTCACCGCGGCGTCCGCGTCGAGTCGCAGGAGCGCGTTGCCGTCGCCTGTCCCGCCCTCCGTCACGGCCCAGAAGCCGCCGTCGACGCGGGCGGCGATCCCCTCCAGATCCAGAGCGGCGGGCTCGCCGCCCTCGGTCACCGTGAGGGTCGTGTCGAGCAGCGCCGGCGAGACGGAGGTGTCGATCGAGTGGAGTGTGCTCGGCGCGTAGGCGCTGTCGCTCACCGCGTACAGGCGGTCGGGCGCCGCCGGGTCGGTCGAGAGGCCCGAGAGCGCACCCCAGGGCAGCGGCGATCCGTCGACGTCGGCCGACAGCACGGTCGGGAACGCGGGGGCGGAGGCGCCGAGCGCGTAGAGCTGCACGCTCGCGCGGACGGCGGCCTCGGCGTCGTCGGTCTCGCTCGAGACGACCAGCAGGTCGCGCTCGGGCAGGGCGAGCAGCCCCTCCGGGCCGGGCGTCGACGGCAGCGCCTGCACGAAGCGCGGTGCGGTCGGCTCCGACACGTCGTAGACGGCCACGAAGTTGGCCCGCTCGGCGCCGACGAACACGTAGGGGACGCCGTCGAAGGTGGCCGAGAGCAGGCCCTCGGGCTCGGAGCCCTTCGCGTCGGAGCGCTTGTCCGGGTAGAGCCCGAGGCGCACCGCGAGGTGGTCGAACGAGTTCCCGGCGTCCCACTGCACGGCCCCGGTCGCGGCGTCGAGGATCGACCAGCCGCGCGTGCCGCCCTTCCAGTCGCCCTCGTTCGCGATCGCGACGTGGTCGTCGCCGACCCAGCCGATCGCGTCGGGCTCGCGCGGGACGTCGGTGATCGAGCCGGTCAGCGAGATCGAGTCGTCGTCGAGCGTGTCGATGCCGCTGACGGAGGCGGTGCCCGCGGTGTACGAGGCGGTGACGGAGCGGGTGGCCAGGTCGACGATCGCGACGGCGTTGTTCTCCTGCAGCGTCACGGCGACGGCCGTGTCGGCCGGGTTGATCGAGACGTACTCGGGCTCCGGGTCCGACGGGGTGTCGAGGCCGGCGAGACCGGTGAGGTCGACGTGCTCCGGCACCCAGGCGGAGGGGTCGCCCGCGAGGTCCATCACCACGAGCTCCCCGGCGGGCGCCTGCGGGAGGTCGCCCTCCTCGCCGCCCTCGGGGGCGAGGTCCTCGTCGCGCTGGTTCTCGATCGCGATGACCGCGGTCGAGCCGTCGGTGGTGACGTCGATGGAGTCGGGCTGGCCGCCGAGCTCGATGCTCGCGACGGGCGCGAGGTCGTCGGCGTGCAGCACGCTGACGTGGCCGGAGGGGTTCGCGAAGTCGCCGTCGCTCGTGTCGACCACCGCGAGGACGTACTCGCCGGTCGCGTAGACCGACGTCGGCTCGCCGCCCACGCCGACGCCGCCGCGCGGCTCGGGGGCGTCGGGGTCCGAGATGTCGAGGACGTCGATGCGCTGCCCGGCGGAGTCCGTCGAGTAGACCAGGCGGCCGTCGGGCGACGCGCTCGAGATCTCGGCGACGGCGGAGTCGGCGGACGGGTCGGCCGCGTTGAGGTAGGCCGGCACCGTGGCGATACGGGTGAAGAAGGAGTCGCCCGCGGCGGAGGCGGGCAGGGCCGCGGCTCCGAGGGTGCAGCCGGCGAGGGTGACGGTGAGGGCGAGGGCGGCGGTGCGGGTGCGGGTATGACGAGAGGACACGGGTCTCCTGAGCGGCTTCGAAGGAACCCGCCCACGCTGGCCGCCCCCGGTGAACGCGCCGCCGCCCGCAGGTGTCCGCCCGGCGAACGCGCGGTGGCGGAGCCGCGACCGGGCGGGGTCTCGAGACGCCGCGTGCCGCAGTCCGCCGGCACGGACGCCTCGAGATCCGCCAGGCGGCGTGGTCAGCGCGCGAGGCCCTCCGCGGCCGAGCCCCAGGAGCCGAGGGCCGCGCGGACGCGCTCGTCGCGCGCTAGCGTCAGCGCCTCCGCGTACCCCTCCTCCAGCACGTCGTCGAGCCGCACCCGCGCACCCGTCTCGGAGGAGCGGACCGCCGCCTCCACCATCGCGAGGCTCCGCACGTTCGAGTGCACCTCGCCCGAGGGGACCGCCCCCGAGCCCAGCACCCGCACGAACTCCGCGAGCGAGCCCGCGATCTCCTCGGGCACGGGCTCGAGCGTGGCGGTCCGCACCGCCTCCGACTCGCGCGACTGCCACTCCGGAGCGCCGTCGCCGTCCCAGTGCGCGGTGCCGCCGGCCCCGTTCACGCGCCAGTCGCCGTTCCACGAGGTCTCGAGACCGTCGGCGCACCAGCTGCCGGTGTAGCTGAAGCGCACTCCGCCGGCGAACTCGAACACGGCGCTCGCCGCGGCTCCGTCGGCGTACCAGCTCCAGCCCGGGTTGTACTCCTCGCAGTAGACCGCGACCGGGTCGCTGTCGAGCAGGTACCGCGCCGCGTCGAAGGCGTGGATCGCCATGTCGACCAGGAGCACGTGGTCCATCTCGTCGCGGAAGCCGCCGAAGCGGGGCGCCTTCGCGAAGTGCACGGAGGCGGTGCCCAGCTGCCCGAGCCCGGCGATCTGCTCGCGGAAGGCGGTGATCGCCGCGTAGTAGCGGCGCGACTGGCTGGTCATCAGGAGCCGGCCCGAGGCCTCGGCCGTCGCCGCGAGCACCAGCGCCTCGGCGATGGTCGGCGCGATCGGCTTCTCGGAGAGCACGGGCAGCCCGGCGAACAGCGCCTCCGAGCTGACGGGCAGGTGCGCCCGCGGCACGGTCACGTTGACCACGGCGTCGGCGCCGGAGCGCGCGGCGACCTCGGCGACGGAGGTGCCGACCGCGACCGGGCCGACCCCCTCCTCCTCCGCGGCAGCCGTGGCGAGGTCGACGTCGAGGTCGACCAGGCCGACGAGCTCGGCGTCCGGGGAGTCGCGGATGGTGCGGATCCAGGCGCGGCCCATCGCGCCGGCGCCGACCTGGACGAGGCGGACCGTCATCGGACGAGCGCTCCCTCGTAGTCCTGGCCGTTGTGGAAGTCCTCGGTCTCGTAGCGCTGCAGCACCGGGAGGCGGCGCTCGGGGCGCGAGGAGCGC
The DNA here is from genome assembly GCF_002932735.1 of Rathayibacter sp. AY1B7. NCBI lineage: Bacteria > Bacillati > Actinomycetota > Actinomycetes > Micrococcales > Microbacteriaceae > Rathayibacter > Rathayibacter sp. AY1B7. Next base: position 51,512 of record NZ_PSWK01000023.1, on the reverse strand, counting down.
ACCCACTCGACGCCGTTCGCGATCACGCGGCGCACCTCGGCCTGGTGGTAGACGGGGTAGTCCTGGTCGCCGGGGGAGAAGAAGAAGATGCGCCCGTGGCCGCGCTTCCAGGTCATGCCGGAGCGGAAGACCTCGCCGCCCGAGAAGGTCGAGAGGAACACGAGCTCGTCGGGCGCCGGCACGTCGAAGAACTCGCCGTACATCTCCTGCTGCGGGATCAGGAAGGGGTGCGGGATCCCCTGGGCGATGGGGTGCGTGGGGTCGACGGTCCAGACCAGCTCGCGGTCCTGCTCCGAGCGCCAGCGCAGCGTGCAGGTGGTGCCCATGAGCTTGCCGAAGATCTTCGACCAGTGGCCGGAGTGCAGGACGACGAGGCCCATGCCCGAGAGGACGTGGCGCTGGACGCGCTCGACGATCTCGTCGGAGACGTCGCCGTGGGCCATGTGGCCCCACCAGACGAGCACGTCGGTGGCGTCGAGGACGTCCTCGGTGAGGCCGTGCTCGGGCTCGTCGAGCGTGGTGGTGGAGACGGAGGCGCGCTCGCCGAGGTTCTCGCGGATGCCGTCGGCGATCGTGCTGTGCATGCCGTCGGGGTAGATCGCGCGGACCTTCTCCTCGATCTGCTCATGGCGGTTCTCGCCCCAGACGAGGACGCGGACGGGGGAGGAGGGTGTGGTCACGGTGTTCCTTCTTCGACGGTGGAGACGGTGCGGCAGTGGGCTGCCCGACACGGGGTTAACCGCTTTACCGGCCGCGTCTCCTAGGATGCGGGAGACGTCCGCCCCGCGTCAACCACGGCCGGGCGGCGCGAGCGGAGGAGGCGCGGTGGCCACGATGAGAGATGTCGCGCGCCTCGCGGGGGTCTCGATCGCGACGGTCTCGTTCGTGGTCAACGACACCAAGCCCGTCTCGCCCGAGACCCGCGAGCGTGTGCGGGCGGCGATGCACGAGCTCGGCTTCCGGCCGCACGCCCTGGCCCGCGCCCTCGCGCGGCGCCGCTCGGGGATCGTCGCGGTCGTCTATCCGCTCGTGTCGAGCCGGCCGCTCAACACCGCCACCTCGTTCCTGCTCGGAGCCGCCGAGGCCGCGGCGGAGCAGGACCACTCGATCGTCCTGTGGCCGACGGTCGGCGGCTCCGACCGCCTCGCGGACCTGCGCGCCGACGGCCTGATCGACGGCGTCGTGCTGATGCAGGTCACCAGCGAGGACGAGCGCGTGCCGGTCCTTCGGGACTCCGGAACGCCCTTCGCCCTCATCGGGCGCACCCGCGACCCGTCCGCCCTCGACTGGGTCGACATCGACTTCGAGGGCATGGTCGAGGAGGCGCTCGGCCGGCTCGCCGGCCTGGGGCACGCGCGGGTGGCGCTCGTGCTCGGCCCGGACCGCGACGCCGCGGCCGACTTCGGCCCCTACGCGCGCACCCAGGAGGCGTTCGCGCTCGCCTGCGCGGCCCGCGGCGTCGAGGGCGTGCTGCTGCGCTGCGAGGAGTCGCCCGCCGGTGGCCGCACCCTCGCCCGCTCGTTCGACCCCGCCTCCGCGACCGCCGTGGTGATCGTCAACGGGGGCGCCGCCGTCGGGTTCGCGCACGAGGTGCGGCACCGCGGGCTGCGCGTGCCCGAAAACCTCTCGATCGTCCTGCTCGCCTCCGACCCCGACGTCGCCGACCTGGCCGACCCGGCGCTCGACCTGCTCGTCGCGCCCGGCCGCGAGCTCGGCCGCCGCGGAGTGGAGGCGCTGCTCGCCCGCCTCGCCGACCCGGCGGCGCCGCTCCTCCAGGAGCGCATCGGCGGCCCGTGGCGCCCCGGCGGCTCGGTCGCCCCTCCGCACTGACGGGCGCCCCGGGAAGCCCCGGGAGCGCGCGCTACGGCACGATCGAGTCGATGTAGCCGCCGTCGACGCGCACGGCGGCGCCCGTGGTGGCCGAGGCGAGCGGGGAGGCGAGGTACGCCACCATGTGGGCGATCTCCTCCGGCTCGATGAGGCGCTTCAGCAGAGACTGCGGCCGGTGCAGGCGCATGAACTCGCGCTGCGCCTCCTCCCACGGGAGCTCGCGGTCGACCAGCTCGTAGACGAAGTCCTCGACGCCGCCCGTATGGGTCGGCCCGGCGAGCACGCTGTTCACCGTCACCCCGGTGCCGGCGGCGGCCTTGGCGAAGCCTCGCGAGACGCCCAGCAGCGCGGTCTTCGACACTCCGTAGTGGATCATCTCGGCGGGCGTGACGACGGCGGAGTCGCTGCCGATGTAGAGGACGCGGCCCCACTCGCGCTCCATCATCCCCGGGAGGTAGGCGCGGGTGAGGCGCACGCCGGTGAGCACGTTGACCTCGAAGTAGCGGCGCCACTCGTCGTCGTCGATGGAGAGCGCATCGGCGGAGCCGAAGATCCCGAGGTTGTTGACGAGCACGTCCACGTCGGCGGCCGCGCGCAGGAGGGAGGCCGTGCCCTTCTCCGTCGACACGTCGGCCGCGACTCCGCGCACCCGCGCCTCCGGCACCGCCGCGCCGACGGCCTCGATCGCCCGGCGGATCGACCGCTCGGAGCGGGCGTTCACGATCACCTCGGCGCCCGCCTCCGCGAGCGTCGTCGCGATGGCCAGCCCGATGCCCTGCCCCGACCCCGTGACGAGGGCCGTGCGCCCGGTGAGATCCAACCCGATCATGCTGCTCCGCTCCGCGCCGCCGCCCGCCGGCCGCGCTCGGGGTCGAGCATGCCACCGAGCCCTGACATCCGGCCCGCTTCCGGCTGAGGACGCCCGCGGGTCGCCGCGGCATCGCTCGGAACGGCGGAGACCGTTGCCAACCGGACACTCGTGCGTTACGGTCTAATCAATCGGCAATACGTATTACCCGCGGGTAGTAGGCCGATGACCCAGACTGTCGACGAGGACGAGGCGGACGCGTGACCCCGATGCAAGCAGATGTCGCCGTGATCGGCGGCGGCCTCGGAGGAGTGGCGGCGGCGATCGCCCTCGCCCGCAACGGCCTCTCGGTCGTGCTGACCGAGCAGTACCCGTGGCTGGGCGGCCAGCTCACCTCGCAGGGCGTCCCGCCGGACGAGCACACCTGGGTCGAGCAGTTCGGCGTCACCGCCGACTACCGGCGCCTCCGGGACGGCATCCGCGGCTACTACCGCCGCAACTACCCCCTCACCGCCGAGGCGATGCGCGACGACCGCCTGAACCCCGGCCGCGGACTCGTGAGCCGGCTCTGCGCTGAGCCCCGAGTGGCCGTCGCCGTGCTCGACGAGATGCTCGCCCCCTACCGCTCGAGCGGAGCGATCCGCGTCGTCACCGGCGTCGTCCCCTTCGCCGTCGACGGCGGCCCGGGCCGGATCGAGCGCGTCCTGCTGCGCGACCCGGTCTCGGGCGAGGAGCTCGCCGTCTCCGGACGGTACGTGGTCGACGCGACCGAGACGGGGGAGCTGCTCCCCCTCGCGGAGGTCGACTACGTCACGGGGTCCGAGTCGCGCGACGAGCACGGCGAGCCCAGCGCTCCCGCCGTCGCCGACCCGATGAACGTGCAGGCCGTCACCTGGTGCTTCGGCTTCGACAGCGCGGACGGCGACCACACCATCGAGCGCCCGGCCGACTACGACTACTGGCACGAGTACGAGGTGCCGTTCTGGGGCGGGAAGCTCCTCTCCTTCACCGCGCCGAACCCGAGGACGCTGCGCCCCGAGACCCGCACGATGCACGTCAACGCCGTGGGCGACACCCGCACCGCCGACCAGCGCGCGCAGGGCGGGGACACCGACCTCTGGATGTTCCGCCGGATCCTCGCGACCGAGACCCTCCGACCGGGCGCGCTCGACAGCGACATCGTGCTCGCGAACTGGCCGATGCTCGACTACCTCGACAGCTCGATCCTCGACGTGCCGGAGCCGGAGAAGCACCTCGCCGGCGCCCGCGCGCTCTCGCTGTCGTACTTCTACTGGCTCCAGACCGAGGCGCCCCGGCCCGACGGCGGCCGCGGCTGGCCCGGGCTCCGGCTCCGCGGCGACGTGATGGGCACCGCCGACGGCCTCGCGCAGGCCCCCTACATCCGCGAGTCCCGCCGGATCCGCGCGCTCACCACGGTGCGCGAGCAGGACGTCTCCGTCGCCGCCCGCGGGACGGGGAGCCCCGCGCGCTTCGACGACTCCGTCGGCGTGGGCATGTACCGGATCGACCTGCACCCGACCACCGGAGGCGACAACTACCTCGACGTGGAGTGCTCGCCGTTCGAGATCCCGCTCGGCGCCCTCGTGCCGCGCACCCCGACGAACCTGCTGCCCGGGGGCAAGAACATCGGGACGACGCACATCACCAACGGCGCGTACCGCCTCCACCCCGTGGAGTGGAACATCGGCGAGGCCGTCGGCGAGCTGGCGGCCCTCGCCCTCGCCGAGGACCTGTCGCCCCACGAGATCGCCGCCGACCCCGCCCTCGTCGCCCGCCTGCAGGCGAGGCTCGAGTCGCGCGGCGTAGAGACCCACTGGCCCGACGTCGTCGGGTACTGACCGGGAACACCGAGAAGACCATTGGAGAAAGAGAGACGATGAGACCAGCGAAGAAGCTGATGGCCTCGCTCGCCGCAGTCGGAGTGATCGCCGCCCTCTCGGGCTGCGGCGCCGCCGGCGGCGGGGACGACTCAGCACCCGTCGCTCTGAGGATGTCCGTCTGGACCTCCGACGAGAAGCAGCTCGCCCTGTTCGACTCGATGGCCGACGAGTACATCGCCGACCACCCCGAGATCGAGTCCGTGACCTTCGAGTCCCTCCCGTTCGCGGACTACAACTCGACCCTGACCACGCAGGCCGCGGGCGGCAACGCCCCCGACCTCGCCTGGGTGGGCGACATCGCGAAGGATCTGATCGACGCCGGAGCACTCGCTCCGCTGAGCGAGACCTTCGAGGGGACCGAGGGCTACGAGTACGACGACATCCTGCCCAGCGTGGCGCAGTCGTTCAGCCAGGACGGCGAGCTCTACGCGTACCCGTTCTCCAACTCGCCGTTCGCGCTGTACGTGAATCAGGACCTCATCGCGCAGGCCGGGCAGACCGTCGACCCCGCGACGCTCAGCTGGGAGGACGTCGACCGCATCGGCGCGGCCGTCAACGAGTCGACCGGCAAGGCCGGCTACATCATCCGCGACTTCGACTTCTCGGGCTGGCTGAGCCTCGCGAACCTCTGGGCGGGCTGGGGAGCCCAGCCGTGGAGCGACGACGGGACCCAGTGCACGATGGACTCGCCCGAGATGGTGGAGGCGTTCCAGTTCTTCCACGACTCGGTCTACGTCAGCGGCGCGACCCCCGGACCCGGCGTGACGGCGGACTTCTTCGCCGGCGACGCCGCGTTCACGACCGCGCAGGTCTCGCGGGCGAGCCTGCTCGACGGCTCGTTCCCGTTCGAGATCTACCCGCTGCCCGTCGGCCCCGCCGGCGAGTACGGCAACATCGGCCAGGCCGGCATGGCCGCGCTCGCAGGCGGCGACCACGTGGAGGAGGCGACCGGCTTCCTCTCGTTCATGACCAACCCGGAGAACTCCGCCAAGCTCGCGCAGTTCTTCCCGCCGCCCCGCGAGTCGCTGCTGTCCGGTGAGGAGCTGGCGAAGGTCAACACGCGCCTCAGCGCCGAGCAGCTCGACCGCGTCGTGGTCGACGAGCTCGCCGACGTGTCCGCCACCCCTCCGGTGACGAGCCCCGCCGAGATCACCTCGGTCGGCAAGACGGCGCTGGACCGCATGTGGTCGGCCGATGCCGACGTCGCCGAGGTGCTCGGACGCGTCTGCGACGCCATCGCGCCCGTCCTCCAGGGGAAGTGATCCCGTGACCGCGACCTCGACGGACAGCCGCCGATCCGCTCCCGCCGGCGCCTACTGGAACCTCCGGCGCCGCGACGCGCTCGCCGGCTGGCTCTTCATCGCGCCCCAGCTACTCGGTGTGATCGTGTTCGTGCTGCTGCCCGTCGGGCTCGCGGTCTGGTTCAGCCTCAACGAGTGGAACGTCTTCACCGGCTCCATGACCTTCGTGGGCGGCGAGAACTACGAGCGGGCGATCAACGACCCGAGCATCGGCGCGGTGCTCGGCACGACCGCGGTCTTCTCCGGGGGAGTGGTCGTCCTGAACCTCGCCCTCGGGTTGGGCCTGGCCGTGCTGCTCAACCGGAGGATCCCGGGCGGCGCCCTGTTCCGCACGCTCTTCTTCTCGCCCGTCGTCATCTCGGTGGTCGCCTGGACCCTCGTCTGGGGCTTCCTCCTCCAGGACAACGGCGCGATCAACGGCCTGCTCTCGCTGGTCGGCCTCGACGGGCCGAACTGGCTCCAGGAGGGACCCACCGCGATGGCGAGCGTCATCGTCACGCAGGTCATCCGCAGCGTCGGCGTCAACATGGTGCTCTTCCTCGCCGCGCTGCAGGGAGTGCCGGGCGACCTCTACGAGGCGGCTCGCCTGGACGGCGCGAGCCCCCGCGCGATCTTCTTCCGGATCACGCTCCCGCTCATCTCGCCCACCCTGCTCCTCACCGCCATCCTCACGATCGTCGGCTCGCTGCAGGCGTTCGCGCAGGTCGCCGTCCTGACCGAGGGCGGGCCGGAGCTGTCGACGACAGTGCTCGTCTACTACGTGTTCCAACAGGCCTTCGAGTTCAGCGACATCGGCTACGGCGCGACGCTCTCGCTGATGCTGCTCCTCTTCGTCCTGATCCTCACGGTCGTGCAGTGGCAGCTGCGCAGGAAATGGGTCTTCTATGAGAACTGACGCCGTCGTCGAGCAGGGGACCCCGCTCACGCCACGCCTCGAAGCCGTCCCGGAGCCGCCCGTCAAGCGCCGCCGCGGCCGCAGCCCGCTCATGACCGCCCTGCTCGTCGTGACGCTGATCCTGCTCGTGCTGCCGTTCGCGGTGCCGACGTTCTGGATGATCGCCTCGTCGTTCAAGCCGGTGAACGAGATCTTCTCGAACCCGCCGACCCTGCTGCCGGACTCGCCGAGTCTGGCGGGCTACGCCGAGGCGTTCCGGTTCCAGCCGTTCGCGCTCCAGTACTGGAACAGCCTCTACATCGCGGTCACGGTCACCGTGGTCACGCTGCTGGTGTCGAGCCTGGCCGGCTACGCCTTCGCCCGGATCCCGTTCCCGGGACGCAACGCGGTGTTCCTCGTCGTCCTGACCGGCCTGCTGGTGCCGACGGAGGTGACGATCATCCCGCTGTTCCAGATCTTCCGGCAGCTCGGCTTCATCGACACCCACGTGCCGCTGCTGCTGGTGCCGATGGTCGGAGCGCCGGCGGTGCTGGGCACGTTCATCATGCGGCAGTACTTCATCGCGATGCCCGGCGAGCTCGAGGAGGCCGCGCGCCTGGACGGCCTCGGCCGCTTCGGGATCTGGCGGCGCATCTTCCTGCCGCTGTCCAAGCCCGCGCTGTCGGCCGTCGCGATCCTGACCTTCCTCGGGTCCTGGAACATGTACCTCGAGCCGACGGTCTACCTGACCTCACCCGAGCTCTTCACCCTGCCCCAGGCGCTCACCCGCTTCACCGACGCCTACGGCGGGGAGATGTGGGACGTGCAGCTCGCCGCGGCGACGATGACGGTCGTGCCCGTGCTGGCCGTGTTCCTCCTCGCTCAGCGGCAGTTCGTGGAAGGGCTCGCGCACTCCGGTCTGAAAGGCTGACCCGGTGTTCACGGATCGCCCCCTCGCCGCCCTCCGCGAGTTCCGTGCGGAGGTCGCGGAGCCCGACGACTTCGACGCCTTCTGGCGGGCCACCCTCGCGCTCGGGCGGGAGGGCGGCCCCGCCGTGAGCGCCGCGCCGGTCGACGCGGGCCTCCCGCTGGTGCGGGTGCGGGACGTGCGGTTCCCCGGCTTCGCGGGCGAGCCGATCGCCGCCTGGCTGGTGACCCCCGCGGTCGACCCGGGCGCCCCGCTCCCCGTGGTGATCGAGTACCCCGGGTACGGCAGCGGACGGGGCCGTCCGATCGAGCACCTCTGGATCGCCGCCGCCGGGTACGCGCACCTGGTCGTCGACGCGCGAGGCCAGGGAGCCGGCCGACTCGCCCGCTCCGGAGCCACCCCCGACCCCCACGGCAGCGGACCCGCGTACCCCGGGGTCACGACCCGCGGCATCGAGTCGCCCGAGACGTACTACTACCGGCGCCTGATCGCGGACGCGGCGCTCGCCGTCGACGCCGTGGAGGCGCTCCCCGGGCTGGACCCGGACCGCGTGTCGGTCTTCGGCGGCAGCCAGGGCGGAGCGCTCGCGACCGCCGCGGCGGCGCTGCGCCCCCGGGTGCGCGCGGCGATCGCCCTGGTGCCCTTCCTCTCCGACGTCCTCCGCGCCACGACCGTCACGAACGAGGCGCCCTACGTCGAGATCGCCCGCTACCTGGCGACCCGCCCCGAGGACCTCGACGCCGTCGAGCGGACCCTCTCCTACGTCGACGGCGTCCACTTCTCGCGGCGCCTGCGCTGCCGGGTGCACCGCTCGGTCGGCCTGATGGACCCGATCTGCCCGCCCTCGACGGTCTTCGCCTCCCACAACGTCTCCGGCGGCGAGACGTCGATCGACGTGTGGCCGTACAGCGGGCACGAGGGCGGCGGGGTCGGCGACCGCGAGCGGGCGCTGGAGGTGCTGCGGGAGGTCCTCGGGTGACCGCGCGGGCGTGACCCCGCGTCTCAGGACGCCGGCGCCTCCTCCATCCCGAGCCGGATCGCCAGGTCCATGGCGCGCAGGCGGGCCGGCGAGACGTCGTAGGGCAGGCTCCGGATGATCTCGCCGGCGCTCCGGGCGCGGGAGCCCTGTGCGGGATCGGGGGCCGGCGCGGGGTCCTCGGGCGGGTGCGCCTCGTCCCACGCGTCGAAGATCGCCTCGTCCTCCTCGAGCTGACCGGACTCCTCGACGACGCGCATCAGCCGGGCCTCGAAGGCGTGCCGCTCCCGCGCCACCTGCTCCACCCGGGGGTCGTCCTCGGCGACCGTGTCGTCGAGGGCCTCCTCGGCGGCGTCGACGCGGTCGGCCTCCGCCCGCAGCGCCGGATCGGCGGCCAGGACCACGAAGCGGCCGGCCTGGGAGACGGCGCCCAGCGGGCCGAACATCCGCTCGGTGACCAGCAGGGTGTCGAGGTCGGCCTGGCGCAGCGAGCCCTCGGGTGCGCCCTCGAGGCGGCGCGAGACGATGTCGTCGAGCAGCCCCAGCCGGCCGCCGAGGGTCCGCATGCGCCGGACCGAGGCCCGCTTCCGCTGCAGCTCCTCCTCCTGCGCGGCGAGCGCGGCGTCCAGCCGCGCGAGGACGCCCGCGACCTCGTCCTCGCGGTCGGCGCCGTCCTCGGGGCCGGCCGGGGCTGCGACGGCGAAGGCGTCCCGGATGTCCTCGAGCGCGACCCCGGCGTCGGCCAGGCGGCGGATCCAGAGCAGCCGGATGATGTCGTCGTAGCCGTAGCGCCGACGACCGTCTCCGCCCCGCTCGCGCTCGGGAAGCAGGCCGAGCCGGTGGTAGTGGCGGATCGCCCGCGGAGTGACGCCGGCGAACGCGGCGGCGTCGCCGATCTGCACCTGGCGGGGCGGGGCGGGGAACGACTGCATGGGGGACCTCTCCGATCGGGACGGTGTGCATCGAGCAGACCACATGACGCAGGGGCAGGAGCAAGCCGGCCCGGCCTGCTCCCGCCCCTCGTCCCCTCGCGCTCAGCGCGCCAGGCGCACCGTCGCGATCTCGAACGGACGCAGCTCGAGGCGCACGTCGGCCGACTCCGCCTCGACGGAGCTCTCGATGCGGACCTGCTCGGTGGGACGCTCCATCAGGTCGGTGCGGGTGACCGCCCGGACGGCGAAGGCGGCGCGGAGGGTCGCTGCGGCGCGGCGGCCGAGCGACTCGTAGAGCCGCACGATCACGTCGCCGCTCCCGTCGTCCGCCGCCTTCACGGCCTCGACGATCACCGAGGGGTCGTCGATCGACACCAGGGGATCGACGGGCGCGGCGCCGGTCAGCCTGCGGACCGGGGTGTTCAGCGCGTAGCCGGCCTCGACGGCGTCGGGCAGCTCGGCGCCGACCACGAGCGAGACGGCGAGGCGGTGGCGGCCCTGGTCGGCGTCCGGGTCGGGGAACAGCGGCGCGCGCAGGAGCGAGAGCCGGACCGTGGTCGTCGGGGTGCCGGCCGCGGCGCGGTCGCGGGTGATGTCGTGCCCGTAGGTGGAGTCGTTAACGACCGCGACGCCGAAGCCCGGCTCGCCGACGTGCACCCAGCGGTGCGCGACGGTCTCGAAGCGGGCGGCGTCCCACGTCGTGTTCACGTGGGTCGGGCGGTGCACGTGGCCGAACTGGATCTCGGACGTCGCCCGGTCCGAGAGCAGGTCGAGCGGGAAGGCGAGCTTGAGCAGCTTGCGGCGCTCGTGCCAGTCGATGTCGAGGCCGAGGTCGACGGCCGCCCGGCCGATCTGCAGCGAGACGGTCTGCACGACCGTGGAGCCGCCGAACGAGCGGGTGATCACGACCGCCGGCACCTCGCGGCCGAGCGGGTCGCTCACGGTGCCAGCGCGGACCGAGTCGACGCCGACGAGGTCCTCCACCGTGCGGCGGTAGTTGTCGTCGAGGTCCCAGGCGTCCCACTTGTTCGGGGTGTCGCGGTGGAGCTGGAGGAGCCCCGCGGCGGCACCGGCGGGCACGACCTCCCGGCCGCTCGCGAGGTCCACGACCGACTCGAGGAGCCCGGAGGCGCCGATCCGCACCCGGACGAGCCCGTTGTCGAGCACGTGGGCGTCGCCGTCTGAGCGGAGCGTCGGGGCCGAGTGCTCCGCGGCGGGGTCGGCCGCGGCCGCGCCGAGCGCCGGCACGCCCCCGACGGCGAAGGGGGAGGAGTTCACCAGCAGCTCCGCGGAGCCCTCGCCGGCGAGGGCCCGGACGGCCTCGGCGATCATCTCCTCGATCCGCTGCGCGATGCGGGCGTAGTTCTCCTCCGCCTCGCGGTGCACCCAGGCGATGGAGGTGCCGGGCAGGATGTCGTGGAACTGCTGCAGGAGGACCGTCCGCCACATCTCGCGCAGCTCGTCGGCCGGGAACGGGACCCCGGCGCGGACGAGGGCCGTGGTCGCCCACAGCTCGATCTCGCGGAGCAGGTGCTCGCTGCGGCGGTTGCCCTGCTTGGTGCGCGCCTGCGACGTGTAGGTGCCGCGGTGGAACTCGAGGTAGAGCTCGCCCGACCAGGTGGGCGCGTCCGGGTACTCGGCCTGCGCCTCCTCGAAGAAGCGGCGGGGTGTGGACAGCTCGACGGTCGGCGAGCCCTCGAGGCTGCGCGTGCGGCGGGCGGCCGCGATCATCTCGCGGTTGGGGCCTCCTCCGCCGTCGCCGTAGCCGAAGGGCACGAGCGACATGGTGCCGCTGCCCTTCTCGGCGTACTGGCGCTCGGCGCGGGCGAGGTCCTCGCCGGAGAGGTCGGAGTTGTAGAGGTCGACGGGCGGGAAGTGCGTGAACACGCGGGTGCCGTCGATGCCCTCCCACCAGAAGGTGTGGTGGGGCATCGTGTTGGTCTCGTTCCACGAGATCTTCTGCGTGAGGAACCAGCGCCCGCCCGCTCCGGCGATGATCTGCGGCAGCGCCGCGGAGTAGCCGAAGGAGTCCGGGAGCCAGACCTCCTCGGTGTCGATCCCGAACTCGTCGAGGAAGAAGCGCTTGCCCTCGAGCAGCTGGCGCACGAGCGCCTCGCCGCCGGGCATGTTCGTGTCCGACTCGACCCACATCCCGCCGACCGGCACGAAGCGGCCCGCGAGCACGTGGCCGCGGACGCGCTCGAACAGCTCCGGGTGGTCGCGCTTCAGCCACGCGTACTGCTGCGCGGAGGAGGCGGCGAAGACGAAGCCCTCCTCGCGCTCGATCAGGTCGCAGACGTTCGAGAAGGTGCGGGCCACCTTGCGGGCGGTCTCGCGGGCGGGCCAGAGCCAGGCGGAGTCGATGTGGGCGTGGCCGACGGCGTGCAGGTGGTGCGCGCTGGCCGAGGCGGGCCGCTCGAGGACGGTCCGCAGCGCCTCCCGGCCCGCGGCGGCGGTGCCGGACACGTCGTCCGGATCGAGGACGTCGACGGCGCGGTCGAGGGCGCGCACGATCTCGGCGCGGCGCTGGGAGGACTCGGGCAGCTGCCCGATCAGCCCGACGAGCACGGCCATGTCCTGCTCCAGCTCCCAGACCTCCCGGTCGAGCAGCCCGAGCTCGAGGCGGCGGAGGCGGTAGAGCGGGTCGGACGGCAGGGCGCCGTCGGCGGGGCGGCCGCCGAGCGCCGTGGGGGTGAAGGACCAGTCGCCGGTGATGTTCGGGTTGGCGGCGGCCTCGATGTAGAGCTCGACCGTGCGGTCGCCCGCCTCGCGGCCGGGCAGCCGGTCGAGCGGGACCGACTGGTTGAACGGCTCGACGGCCTTCACGACCGTGCCGGTCGCGGTGAAGACGAGCCCCTCCGCCTCGAAGCCGGACTGGGCGCCGGTGTAGCCGAGGTCGACGACGAGCTCGGGCTCGCAGCCGTCGACGCCGACCCAGGAGGCGGGGATCTCGCCGCGCACGTGGAACCACACGGTGCCCCAGGGGGCGCCCCACGGCTCCCCGATGCGGGCGGGCGCGTAGGACGCGGCCCGCGCCTGCTCGAAGGGGACCGGCTCGCCCGGAGCGGTCCACGACTCGATCCCGAGCGGCTCGACCGCCCGGTGGATCGCCGGCCGGAGGCTCTCGGCGCGGAAGCGGGCGATGCGGGCTTCGATGCGGGTGCTGTCGTCATGCATGCGTTCTGGTGCTCGTTCCGTGTGCGGTGGGGGAGGGCGGCGGCGCGGAGGGCGCCGCCGCCCGGGGTCAGGAGGCGATGACGACGCGGTGCCCGTCGGGGAAGACGGCCACCTTCCGCCAGGTGTCGCCGGAGCGCTCCCAGCCCTCGTTGACCTGCCCGGCCGGAGGGGTCGGGATGGTCTCGGGGGCGCGGGCGACCGTGGTGTAGCCGGCCGCGCGCTCCACCCGGCCGCGGCCGAGCTCGAACGAGGTCAGGCGTCCGTCGTCGACGATCAGCGAGCCCTCGTCCACTCCCGCGGCGCCGCGCTCGATGAACGGGTTCACGAGGCGCGTCTGCGAGGAGTCGCTGCCCAGCACGATCGCCTTCTGCTGCGGGAAGCGGCCGAGGCTGAGCCCGTAGAAGCCGCCGAGGACGGTGAGGTTGCGCACCTCGAAGTCCGCTCCGCCGTTCGTCAGGCCGACGCCGAGGCAGTTCGCGCCCGAGGTCGGGAAGAAGTTCGGGTTCACGATCATGTGGCTCGTGCCGGCCTCGATCAGGACCTCCCAGCCGTCGCGGGAGCCCTCCGAGCGGAAGTTGATCAGGGTCAGGCCGGAGTTGACCGAGCGCCGGTTCTCGTTGCGGATCGACCGGAGGCCGACCGTGCCGCCGATGGCCTGGCAGTCGAGCAGCGTCATGTTCGTCGGCGCGAGGAGGAAGCCGCCGAGGCCGGGGCTGATCGCCTCGACGTTGGTCATCGAGCCGCCGATGGAGGCCTTGCCCGAGTCCTCCACGCCCCAGCCCGCGGGGGCGACGATCTTGATCTTGTTCCAGGAGTTGGCGTACGAGTACTCGTCGTCGACGCCCGACACGAAGGTGCCGCGCTCGCGGAAGATGCCCGACTTGCCGGTCTTCTGGATCCACAGGTTGCGGAACTCGCAGTTGACCAGCGAGCGCAGCGACATCCCGTGGCCGCCGGAGGGCGTGCCCGTCATCTCGAAGTCGGCGAGGACGACGCCGGTGGCCTTGTTGTTGTTGGCGGGACCGGCCGCGTCGCCCGTCTGGCCGGAGACGGTGAAGATGTCGCGGGTCGAGCCCTCGATCTGGACGATCCTCGTCTGGCGCATGCCGGCGCCGACGATCTTCGGCCCGGCGTAGCCGTAGGGCGGCCCGTTCTCGGGCTGCACCGGGTAGCCGCGGTAGTCGACCGCGAGGCCCGTCACCCGGATCTCGCCGGCGGGCAGCGACACCTCGCCGCCCGGAGCGGTCATCGCCTTATCGATGGCCGCCTGCACTGCGCGGGTGTTGTCGGCGCCGGCGCGGTCGTCCCAGCGGAACTCCTTGTCGAGCGGTGAGATCGGCCCCTCGGTGACGCTCAGGCGCTTCTTCTGCCCGGGAGCGTCGGCCGGGGGTGCGGCGGCGGCCGGAGTGGCGGCGCCGACGGCTCCTGCCGCGCCGGCGAGGGCGGCGGCGCCCCCAGCGAGGAAGAGGCGGCGCGAGTTGTCGGGCCTGCGCTGCGGATCGTGCTCGGGCTGGTGATCGGGCTTGTGCTGCCGATCGGGCCTCGGGGAGGCCGTGGTCTGGTTGTCTGGGTCTGCGGGATTCATCATCGTCGACGTTCCGCCCTCTCTCGCCCCGGATGGGCGTACGGCGATCCTTCGTCATCGGTAGCCTGAGGTCAAGACGTAATACCTATTACCAGGATGAAGCGGGGGTGTCCGGGTGCCGCGGATCACGCAGAAGGACATCGCGCGTCTCGCGGGAGTCAGCCAGACGACGGTGTCGTTCGTGCTCAACGACAAGGGCGAGCAGCTCGCCCGGGTCCCGGAGGCGACGCGGGCGCGGATCCTCAAGGCGATCCAGGAGACGGGGTACGTCGCCGACCCCATCGCGCGCCGCCTCAAGCAGGTCGGCACCGGCATGATCGGCGTCTACACCTACGAGAGCCTGTTCCCGCTCGATCGCGAGGACTTCTTCCATCCGTTCCTCGCCGGCATCGAGGAGGAGGCGCAGAACCGCGACATCGACCTCCTCCTGCTGACCAGCGGCCGCGTCGGCGGCCGCCGCGGCGGCCTGAGCGGCGGCACCACCCGGCTGCGCCTGGCCGACTCCTGCATCCTCCTCGGGCAGCGCATGCCCCGTGAGGAGCTCGAGTTCCTCAACGCGAGCGGCTTCTCCTTCGTCAGCGTCGGCCGCCGCGACGACGCCGGCGGGCCCGTGCCCTACGTGGCCGCCGACTACGCGTCGATCGTCCGCGAGCTGATCTCCTGCGCGCGCGCCCTCGGCCACACCCGCTTCGCCTACGCCGGCCACGGCGAGGGCGTCGAGTCGTACACCGACCGCATGGCCGGCGCGCGGGCCGAGCTCGGCGACGGCTTCCTCCACCTCGTCCCGGGGCCGGAGGCGTCGCCGCGGGAGTGGATCCGCCGGATCGCCGCCGAGGGCGTCACGGTCGTCCTCGCCGAGCAGGAGGAGCAGTTCGTCCTCCTGCAGGAGGCCGCCGAGGCCGAGGGGGTGGCGGTGCCGGGCGACCTGTCGCTGGTGTCGCTCTCCGGATCCGCCGATCGCACCGGCTGGCAGGCCGGCTTCGAGCTGCCCCGGCGCGACATGGGGCGCCGCGCCGTGCAGATCCTCATCGAGGGCGACCCCGCGCGACGGGAGCAGCAGCTCCTCCGCTGCACGCTCGTCGACGGCGCCTCCCTGGCCGCGGCCCCGGCCTGACCGGCCGGCCCGGACCGCTCGGCCCTGAACGGCCGGGCTCAGCCCGAGTGGTGGCGCCCGATGGGCAGCACCAGCGGCGTCCGCGAGACCGGGTCCTCGATCACGCGCGACTCCATCCCGAACACCGCGCGCACCGTCTCCGGCGTCACCACCTCGGCGGACGTGCCCGAGGCGTACAGGGCTCCGTCGCGCACGGCGACGAGGTGGTCGGCGTAGCGGGCGGCGAGGTTGAGGTCGTGCAGCACGATCACGATGGTCGTCCCGCGCGAGCGGTTGAGGTCGGTGAGCAGGTCGAGCACCTCGACCTGGTGCGACACATCGAGGTAGGTCGTCGGCTCGTCCAGGAGGAGCACGTCGGTCCGCTGGGCGAGGGCCATCGCGATCCACACCCGCTGGCGCTGCCCGCCCGAGAGCTCGTCCACAAGGCGGTCGGCGAGCTCGAGCGTGCCGGTGTCGCGCAGCGCCTCCTCGACGATCGCGTCGTCGTCCGATCCGGAGCCGCGGCCGAAGAGGCCCCGGTGCGGGTAGCGGCCCCGGGCGACCAGGTCCGAGACGGCGATCCCCTCCGGGGCGATCGGGGTCTGCGGCAGCAGCCCCACCTGCTGCGCGACCTGGCGCGTCGGGAGCCGGTGGATCGCGCGCCCGTCGAGCAGGACGCTCCCCGAGCGCGGGGTGATCAGCCGCGCCATCGCGCGCAGGAGCGTCGACTTGCCGCAGGCGTTCGCGCCGACGATCACCGTGATCCGGCCGGGCGGCACGGCGAGCGAGAGCCCGTCGACCACGACGCGCTCGTCGTAGGCGAGGGTGACCGCGTCGGCGGCGAGGGTGGGCGGGGCGTCGGTCACAGGGAGCCTCCGGAGCGGTTGCGGCGGGCGAGGAGCCAGAGCAGGAAGGGCGCGCCGAGGGCGCCGGTGACGACGCCGACCGGGAAGCGCGCGCCCGAGAACAGCGCGCCGACGACGTACTGGGCGAGCAGGTCGGCGGCGAGCACCACGACCGCGCCGACCAGGGCGGAGGGGATCAGCAGCGTGCGCGCGCTCGGCAGGATCCGCCGCGCGATCGGCCCCGAGACGAAGGCGACGAACGCGATCGGGCCGGTGGCGGCGGTCGCGACGGCCACGAGGCCGACTCCGACCGCGAGCAGGGCCAGCCGGCTGCGCCGCACGTCGAGCCCGAGCGCGGTCGCCGACTCGTCGCCGAGCTGCAGCACGCCGAGCCGGCCCGAGAGCAGCAGCGCCAGCGGCACCAGCACGAGCATCGTCAGCGCGAGCGGCGGGACGGAGGGCCAGGCGGCCGAGTTGAGGCTGCCGGTCAGCCAGCGCAGCGACTCCTGGACGTCCTCGAAGTCGGCGCGGGTCTGCACGTAGGCGATCACGCTCTGGAACATCGCCGCGACGCCGATGCCGATGAGGATCAGCCGCGCCCCGATCACTCCGCCGCCCTCGGCCAGCCCGGCGATGATCAGGGCCGTCGCGAGCCCGGCCGCGACCGCGATCACCGAGACCGCGCCGCCCGAGAGCCCGAAGAACGCGATCGCGACGACGGCCGCCGCGCTCGCCCCCGACGTGATGCCGATGATGTCGGGGCTGGCGAGGGCGTTGCGCAGCATCGTCTGGAAGATCACGCCGCCCATCCCGAAGCCCACGCCCACCAGGACGGCGGTGATCGTGCGCGGCAGCCGCAGCGTGCCCACGGTGAAGGAGGCGCCCGGCACGGTCTCGCCGAGGACCACGCGGACGACCTCCGGCACCGAGTAGACCGTGCTGCCGACCGTGAGCGAGACGACGACGAGCGCCAGCGCGAGCACCGCGAGGACCGCGCAGCCGATGACCGTGCGTTGACGGCGCAGCGTGCGGCCGGCCGCGATGCCGACCGCGGCGGGCGCCTCCGCGGTCCTCACAGCGCCCGCACCTTCGAGCGGCGCACGATCGCGATGAGCACCGGGGCGCCGATCAGCGCGGTCACGATGCCCACCTCGACGTCGCTCGGCCGGGCGACCACGCGGCCGACCACGTCGGCGACGAGCAGCAGCAGGGCGCCGAGCAGAGCGGAGGAGGGCAGCAGCCAGGCGTGCGCGGGGCCGGTGACGCGGCGGGCGAGGTGCGGGACGACCAGGCCGATGAATCCGATCGGTCCGGCGATCGCGGTCGCGGCGCCGCAGAGCAGCACGGCCGCGAGCCCCGCGACCAGGCGGATGCGCCCCACGCGCCGGCCGAGGCCGGTCGCCAGGTCGTCGCCGAGCGCCAGGGCGTCGAGCCCTCGCGCGCTGGAGAGGGCCAGCACCGCGCCGACCGCGAGGAACGGGAGGACCTGCAGGATGCTCGCGGTCTCGGCGCCGCCGACTCCGCCGACCTGCCAGAAGCGGAAGCGGTTCAGCGTGGTCTCCTGGGTGAGCAGGACCGCGCTGATGAGGGAGGTGAGCGCGGCGGCGGTGGCGGCTCCGGCGAGGGCGAGCTTCAGCGGAGTGGCGCCCTCGCGGCCGAGCGAGGCGACCGCGTAGACGAACGCCCCGGCGGCGGCGGCTCCGAGGAACGCGAGCCAGATGAACTGCGGCAGGCTCGTCGCGCCGACCCCGGCGATCCCGAGCACGACCGCGAGCGAGGCGCCCGAGTTGAGGCCGAGGATGCCCGGATCGGCGAGCGGGTTGCGGGTCAGGCCCTGCATCACGGCTCCGGCGAGCCCGAGCGCGGCGCCGACCAGGATCGCGAGGACCGTCCGCGGCACCCGCCCCTGCACCGCCGCGTCGACGATGGACGCCGGATCGGGCGAGGTCAGCGCCGGCCAGACCTCGCCGAGCGGGATCTCGCGGGAGCCGTACACGAGCGAGAGGACCGACGCGACGGCCAGCGCGACGAGGGCGACCGCCAGCGCGGTCGCCCTCGTCTTCCGGGTGGGTGCGGTGCGGGTCACGACACCTTGTCGGCGGCCGCGGCGAGGCCGGCGGTGTACTCGTCGAGCACCCACGGGATGCTGAGCAGGTTCGGCGACGAGGTGGCCATGGCGGCGGAGGAGCCGTCCTCCAGCACGTAGACGGAGCCGCGCTCGACGGCCGGGATCTTGGAGAGCAGCGGGTCGGCCTGCAGTGCGGCGAGGGTCGTGTCGTCGCCGTAGACGACGAGCACGTCGGCGTCGAGCTGGTCGGCGTTCTCGGAGCTGATGGTGCCGCTGAACGCCTCCGAGTCGCCGGAGAGCTCGACGACGCTCGGGGCGACGTCGAGCCCGAGGTCCTCGACGAACTTCACGCGCGCGTCGTTCGGCGTGTAGTAGGTGAAGGTGCTCGCGTCGGTCGGGTCGTACCAGCCGTACATGAACGTGGTGCCCGCGAGCTGCGGGTAGGACGCGGTGGTCTGCGTGATGTCGCTCTCGATCTCGCCGACCTTCGCGACGGCCTCGTCCTCGAGGCCCAGCGCGGCGCCGTCGAGCTTCGCGGAGTCCTGCCAGGTCGTGCCCCAGGGCAGGCCCGGGTAGGCGACGGTGGGGGCGATCTGGCTGAGGGTGTCGTAGTCCTGCCGGGTGATGCCGGAGTAGGCCGAGAGGATCACGGTCGGGCTGAGGTCCGAGATCGCCTCGAAGGGCACGCCGTCGGTCTCGTCGAACAGGGTCGGGGTCTCGGCGCCGGAGGCGTCGAGCGCCTCCTTCGTCCACACCAGCAGGCCGTCGCCGTCCTCGTCGCCGTAGGAGGCGCGGGTGAAGCCGACCGGGGTCACACCCAGCGCGAGCGCCACGTCCTGGTTGGTCCAGCTCGTCGCGACGACGCGGTCGGCCGACTCGACGGTGGTGCTGCCGAAGGCGTGGTCGACGGTGACGGGGAAGCCCTCGCTGCTCTCGGCGGCGCTGCTCTCGGACGTGCCCTCGGAGCCGGCGTCGGCTCCTCCCGAGCAGGCGGTGAGCAGCAGCGCGGCGAGGCCGAGCGATGCGACGGCGGTCAGGCGGAGGGGGGTGCGAGTGGCGGGCACGGCGATCCTTCGAAGGGGGTGGTGGGGGTTGCGAAGGTTAACCTAACCTAACCGCCTGGACGGGGCCAGTGGCCGGGCGGATCAGCGGTCCGGTCGCGCCTCCGCGGCCGCGTCGATCCGTCGTCCGCGGCCCGTGCCCGCCGCCGGGACGGGCCGCTGCTGACGGATCGATCGCGGGTGCGGCCCAGCGGGAGCATCGTTAGCGTGGAGGTCCGCGCCGATGGCCGGCGCCGAGGGGAGCCCCATGGATCAGACAGTCGAGATCGACGCCCGGGCGGAGGCCCTGCGCGCCGACCCCGAGAGCTTCGCCGCGATGGACGCGCTCTGGCGCAGCGTCTACGCCCTGCCGATGTGGTGCTTCATCGCGCGGGGGCCGGACGACGCGCCCACCCCCTTCGTCGGCGGCCTGGAGTCGGGGCCGATGGTCTTCGCCTTCACCACGGGGGAGCGCGCCCGCGCCGGGGCGCTGCACGCCGGCCTCTCCGACGAGGACGCGTCGCGCGTGCTGAAGGTGCCGATGCCGGCCGCGCTCGAGTGGATCGCGGCGATGGGATCCTCCGGAGTCGCGGGAGTGGTCTTCGACCTGCCCCGCTTCGGGTACTTCGCGCCCCTCCAGAACCTGCTGCCGATGCGCGACTTCATGTCGGCGAACCCGCCGGCCTGAGCCCCGCCCCGTCGAGACCAGCGGATCCGCCGATAGCAGCTGATCCGGTGGTTGTCGCCGCCCCGAACTGGTCACTGGACGACACCCGAGGATGGTGGGCCGGAGGCGCGCCCGTCCTCCGAGGACGAGGCCGGGAGACGCCGATGGGGAAGCTGCACTACGACGGATCGGTCGAGATCGACGTCGAGGACCGGGTGCTCGCCCACCTGCAGATCGTCCTCACCGCGAAGCTGCGCCGGGGGGAGTCGTGCCTGCTCACCTGGCGCGACGAGAACGGGATGAGCGACGGCCGCAGCGCGATCTGGCTGCACCCCTCGCACACGCTCCGCTACACCTACGCCGGCGGCCGCATGCCCCGCATCAACCCCGCCTGGATCTTGGCGCTCACCGATCTCGCGAACTCCGCCGGCGGCCTCCGCTTCGTCCCCGAGCCGCCGGAGCCCGTGCATCCCCCCGGCGGGAGCGCTCGCCGGTGACCGGCGGCCGGCCCCGTGCCCGGCCTCGGGCTCAGCAGCCGGGGTCGGCGGTGTCCGCGTCGAGCGCCGCCGTGGTGCCGAGCGCGATCAGCGACTGATCCGTCGCGACCGCGACCCTCGGGAAGCCGAGCGCTCGCAGCAGCCCGGCGCGCTCGCGGTCGCCCGCGTAGGCCCCGGCGCCCTTGCCCGCGCGCCGGGCCGCCGCGGCGATCCTCGGCAGCGGGTCGTCCGGTCCGTCCGCGGCGAGCAGGTCGGACAGGTCCCGTCCGAGGCCGATCGCGAGGTCGAACGGGCCGACGAACACTCCGCTCACGCCCGGCACCGCGAGGATCCGATCGACGGCGTCGAGGCCGGCCTGCGTCTCGATCATGACCCAGAGCGCGGTGCGCGCCTCGGCGGCCGACGGGGGAGCGGCGCCCCAGAGATCGGTCATCGGTCCCCAGCTGCGGCGGCCGAGCGGCGGGTAGTGCGCGGCGCGGACGGCCGCGAGCGCCTCCTCGACCGTCTCGATCATCGGGACGACCACGATGTCCGCTCCGGCGTCGAGCGCCCTGCCGATCAGCGCGTCGGAGAGCCCGGCGACCCGGACGCCGACGGGCGGCCTCCCGCTCACGGCGCCGAGTGCGCGAAGGGAGGCGAGGACCGCGGCGTCGTCGAACGCGCCGTGCTGCGCGTCCAGGCACAGCCACGCGGGCCCGCCGCGAGCGATCTGCGCGACCGTCAGCGGCTCCCCGAGCCGGCACCACACCCCGTCGGCCCGTCCGTCTCCGAGAACCCGTTCCGCATCCACGGGTCCGATCCTCGCGCACGGGGCGCCGCCTAGGCGAGGACCGCCAGTGCCGTCGACAGGATCCCGAGGACGACGCCCGCCCCGAGCAGGATCAGGCCGGTCAGGCGCAGCGCCCGCACCGCGTCGCTCCACCGGTGCAGGCGGATGCGGTGCGGATCCTCCTCGCGGTAGTGCACCTCCCGCTGGTCCGACCGCGTCGGCGTCAGCGGGTCCCCGGCGGACAGCGGACGCGATCGCACCTCGCCCGCCCGGGTCACCCAGTGCAGCGCGAGGGGCGGACCCTCCTCGAGGTAGGCGGTCGTCGTCAGCCAGCGTCCGTCGATCAGCGCCGCGACGAACTCGGTGAGCAGGAACAGCACGCCGAGGGGGAGGGTGACCAGCGAGAGGGCCTCGGAGATCGTCTCCAGCATGCAGCGTCCCTCCGACCGGATCCGGTGCTGAGCGTACCGAGTCGGCGGCCGGCGCGTCCGCAGTGGGACGCGCCCCGCCGCCGAGCCCGCGGGCCTCAGCCCCAGGCGACCTCGAGGTCGACGACGAACGTCACTCCGAAGCGATCGCGCAGCATCCCGTAGAGGGGCGACCAGGCCGCCGGGGCCAGGGGCACGACGACCGCCGCCCCCTCCGAGAGGCCGTCCCAGAGGCGGTGCAGTTCGTCGGCGTCGGAGCCGCGCAGCGACACGAACACCGGGATCGTGCCCGGGTCGTAAGCCGTGTGCGCGGGGACGTCGTACGCCATGACGCGGAAGCCGGCCTCGGAGACGACCTGGCCCCACATCAGCTGGTCGGCCTCGTCGGGCGCGGTGACAGCGTTCGCGTCCGCGTAGGACATCGCGTCGACTCGGCCTCCCGTGACCGAGGCGTAGAACTCCAGTGCCTCGCGGGCCTGTCCGCGGAAGTTGAGGTGGGTCGTCGTGGTGATGCTCATGGTGCGCTCCTCGAAGTCGTGCCGGGTCGATCACCCGGTGCCCCGACGCTCCCAGGAGAAGAGGACGGTGACGGTCCTCTTCTCGGAATACCCTCGGGACGTGCCCACGACGACCGAGCGGCTCCTCCTGCTCCTCTCCCTCCTGCAGACCCGCCGCGACTGGCCGGGCGGAGTGCTCGCCGAGCGCCTGGGGATCGCGCCGCGCACGGTGCGTCGCGACGTCGACCGGCTCCGCACGATGGGCTACCGGATCGACGCGGCGAAGGGCCCCGACGGCGGGTACCGGCTCGAGGCCGGCGCCGAGCTCCCGCCGCTGCTCTTCGACGACGAGCAGGTGCTCGCCCTCACCGCCGCCCTGCGCGCGCCGGTCGCGGGGCTCGAGGAGGCGTCGGCCCGGGCGCTGGCGACGGTGCGGCAGGTCCTGCCCGCCCGGCTCCGGCCCCGAGCGGATGCGCTGCGCTTCACGGTCGCGGCGGTGCCGGCCCCCGCGGTCCCTCCGGAGCGGCTGGTCGCGGTCGCGGCGGCCGTCCGGGCCTCGGAGGTGCTCCGCTTCGCGCACGCGGAGGCGGTGCGCCGCGTCGAGCCCCACCACCTGGTCGCGCGTCAGGGCCGCTGGTACCTCATCGGCTTCGACCTCGACCGCGACGACTGGCGGGTGTTCCGCGTCGACCGGCTCGAGCCGCGCTCGCCCCGCGGGGCTCGCTTCCGCCGCCGGGTGCTGCAGGGCGGGAGTCCCGCCGAGTTCCTGGAGGCGCGGTTCCGCGGCGGAGCGCCCGGGGAGGGGTGGCCGTGCCGCGGCTCGGTGGTGCTCGAGGCGCCCGCCGCCGAGGTCCTGCCCTACGCGAGCGACGGGGAGGTGGAGGACCTCGGCGACGCGGGCTGCCGACTCGCCCTCGGCGCCTGGTCGTGGGAGGCGCTCGCCGCGTCGTTCGGCCGGTTCGACGCTCCGATGGCCGGGGCCGAGCCGCCCGAGCTGGCCGCCGCGTTCCGCGTGCTCGCGGAGCGGTACGCCGCGGCGGGAGCCTGACCGGACCGCGGCGGCCGTCCGGCGCCGCTACTTCACCGAGTACCGGGCGCTCCCCGTGCTGCCGTCCGCCGTCGTGACCGTCAGCGTCCAGCAGGTGCCCCGCTTCGCGGGCACCGTCCACGCCTTCACGTAGCGGTTCGTCGCGGTGTCGTAGCGGAGGCGTCCGGTCAGGGTGGTCGTCGGCGCTCCGGTGAGGACGGCGCCGGCGGTGCAGGAGGTCTGCCTCTGCGTGACGCTGCGCACGTCGGCGAGGGCGGAGTGGCGGAACGTTCCCGCGGAGGACGTCGAGGTCACCTGGAACGTCATGCCGGTCGCGGCTCCGGCGGCCACGCTCTTCACCGAGGTGCTGAGCCCGCCGATCGTCCACGGGGTCACGGTGTAGGACGCGGTGAGGGTCGAGACGTTGCCCGCCCGGTCGGTCGCGGTCGCCCGGTACACGTGCGGACCGACGGAGCGGCCGCCGCCCGTGATCACGCAGGCGCCGGTGAGGCCCGAGAGCGCGTCGTCCGCGAGGCAGCGCGCCTCCGGGAGCACCGTGCCGTAGGGGTAGGACCCCTCGGGCCTCGACGTGAACGAGAGCTGCGGCTTCGTGGTGTCGATGGCGATGCCGCTGCGGGTCGTCGTGGCGCGGTTGCCCGCGTTGTCGACGGCGGTGCCGGTGACGCTCTGGCCGGGGCCCTCGCGCAGGATCCGCGCGGGGGTGCAGCTGCGGATCCCGGAGCCGCTGCCGTCGGCGCAGGAGAAGCCGACGGAGACGGGGGAGCGGAACCAGCCCGCGGCGTTCGGAGCCGTCGGCGCGGTCGTCGCGGCGATGGTGGGGACGCCGGTGTCGACGATCCGGTAGGTCGCGGCGGCGGTCGTGGTCAGTCCTCCGGGGTCGGTCCAGGTGCAGGTCGCCGTGCGGGTGCCGAGGCCGTTCACGAGCGTGCCGGTGACGACGGCCTCCTCGCTGAACGTTCCGCTCTCCGCATCCGTGATCGCGCAGGCGGCCCTCGGCTCCGAGCCCTTCTCGTAGGAGGCGCCGTCGGTGGCGGAGGCGACCGTCACGACGGGCGGGGTGTTCGCGGGGACCACGGTGACCGTGTGCGGCACGCCGGCCGTGGTGCCGTACGCGTTCCGCGCGCTCACCGTGAAGGTGGAGTCGCCTGCGGTGGTCGGCCTGCCCGAGACGACGCCCTCCGGCGAGAGGGCCACCCCCGCGGGAAGGGCGCCGGACGAGACCTCGAAGGTCGCAGCCGGGCCGGACGCCGTGAAGGTCGCGGAGTAGCGGGTCCCGGTCTTGACGAGCGTCTCGGCGGTGTCGGCGGTGAGGGTCGGCAGCGGGCCGATCGCGAAGGCGTGGTTGAAGCCGACCGCGATGCCGGTGGCGCCGGTGATCCCGGCCGGGACGTCCAGCTCCGTGTCGCCGTCGGGGTGCAGGGAGACGACGGTGCCGTCGGACGTCAGCAGGACGCTGAAGCCGATGCCGGCGGCGATCGCGGTGATGCCGCCGAGATCGGCGGGGACCCGCGGCAAGCCGGAGTCGACGGGGTCGCCCCAGGTGACGACGGTGCCGTCCCGCTTCAGGGCGAGGCTGTGGGAGTAGCTGACCGAGACGGCGACGACGTCCCGGAGGCCCGCCGGGGCGGTGTACGCGCCCCTGTCGTCGCCGCCCCACGCCACGACCGTCCCGTCGGCGCGCAGCGCGAGGCTGTTCCAGCCGCCCGCGGCGATCGCGACCACTCCGGAGAGACCCACCGGCACGTCGGTCGCTCCGAACTGATCCGAGCCCCAGGCCGCCACGGTCCCGTCGCCCCGCAGAGCGAGGGTGTGGTGGCTGCCTGCGGCGACGGCGGTCACGCCGCCGAGTCCGGCCGGGACGTCGGTCTGGCCCTGACGGTCGTCGCCCCACGCGACGACCGTCCCCTCCATCGTGAGGGCGATGCTGTGGAGGTACCCGGTCGAGATCGCGGTCACCTCGCGGAGCCCGGCCGGCACGTCCCGCTCGCCCTCCAGATCCGCTCCCCAGGCCTCGACGGTGCCGTCGGTGTGGAGCGCGAGGGTGTGGCTGTAGCTGCTCGCGACGTCCGTGAGGTCGGACATGCCCGCCGGCACGTCCCACTCTCCGTTGAGGTAGCGCCCCCAGGCGGCGACGCCGTTGGCGAGGTGGTCGTTCCCGACCGGCACCGGGTCCGGCTCGGCGGAGGCGAGGGGAGCCGCGGTGCCGGCGAGCAGGGCGACGGTCGCGGTCAGAGCGAGCAGAGTGCGGCGCAGACCCGCGGCGGTGCGGGCGGGGCGAGGAGAAGCGGGGTCGGTCACGGGCTCACGCTAGGGGCCGGCTCTCCTCCGCGGCGGGGGCGGGGGCGCCCTGTAGCGGACATGTCCTCTAGAGGGCGGAGCGCCGCTCCTCCAGGGCGGAGCCCGGGCCCTCCAGGGCGGAGCCTGGCCCCTCGGGGCCCGCGGCGGAAGGGCTTGCCCGGATCCGCGGCGGGCGATTGGCTGGAGGGCAGGAGAGAGAGGTGTCACCATGACGCAGACCTTCCCCGCCTGGTTGCGGGATCAGCAGAAGAGGGACGACGAGGTCGGCCGCTTCGCGCAGGCCTTCGGCGGTCGCGACGACCTGCCCGAGCACGGCGGCCGCGCGATCTACGACGGCTACTTCGCCAGCGAGCCCGAGTCGGCGCAGGCCGATCTGGACCGCGCCTGGATGGAGTTCGAGGCGCACCCCGAGCCGTCCGCCACGTCCGACGAGCCGGAGGGACTCCGATGAGCGACCAGACCCCGAGCCCCGTCGAGGACCCGGACGACCAGTCCGACAAGCCGTCGCAGGCCGAGGGCGAGGACGAGCGCGACACCCCGCACGAGGTCCTGCCCGCCGAGGGCAAGCCCTCGAAGGCCGAGGGCTGAGCCGACGCACTGAGCCGACGCACTCCCCGGAGGGGCGAATCCTGCAGAGGGTGCGCCCCTCCGTCGCGTCAGCGCCCGGTGACCGCCAGCAGCTCGTGCGCCGCGGCGCTGTCCGGGTAGCGGGAGAGCACGCGCTCCAGATCGCGCCGAGCAGGAGCCGTGCGCCCGTCCGAGAGGAGCGTGCTCGCGCGCTCGAGCAGCGCCTCCGCCCGCAGCTCCACGGGCCGCGCACTGGTGACGGTCGGGCGCACCACCCGGTCGAACGCCTCGAGGGCGCCCTCGATCAGGCCGAGCTCGCGAAGAGCGACGCCGCGGCGGATGAGCACCGCGGCGGAGGCGGCGTCCACGTTCTCGACGGGCGCCGAGAACTCGGCCACGTCGCTCCAGCGTCGGCGGGCGGAGTAGAGGGAGGCGAGGGTCGACGCCGCGAGGTCGACGGCTCCAGGGTCTCGACCGCCACGACCGCTGCAGCCGGATCCATCGGTGCTGCGAGCTCGGCGTAGAGCAGGCGCAGCGCCGGGGCGTCAAGCGGCACCTCCACGTCGAGGCCGCCGCTCAGCGGCAGGCGGACGGTCAGCGCGATCCCGTAGCGGCGGAGGAAGGAGTCGGCCGACGGGTCGTAGCGGATGCGCACCAGCCAGCCGGTGAGCCGCAGAGCGCGGTCGTCGTCTGCGGAGTGCAGGGCGTCGCGGACGAGCTCGACGACGGCCGCGAGGCGCGAGCACTCGGGGGAGCCGGTGGTCGCCTCGTGCAGGTCCTCCGCCGGCGCCCCGGCGCGCACGAGCCGGAGCAGGGGCGCCTCCCACGCCGGAGCGAGGGCGGAGGGGCGCACGAGACCCGGCCCGCCGGGCATGCCGAGCCAGCCGGACAGCCGGGAGCGGTGGTCCTCGGGGGAGAGCGGGTCGCCGGCCGCCCGGAGCCGGGGGCGCGCGAGGGCGCGGAGCTCACCGCTCCGTCGGAAGCCGACTGCCACGGCCGATCCCCCTCCGCGTGCGACGACGGCTGAGGACCGTCGATCCGCCGAGTCTACGGCGTCGCGCCCCGCCGTCACCCCCGAACGGGGGCGACGCGCTGGCGGCGATCCCCCGCCTCCCGTCGTCGCCCCCCGGCGCTGTCAGGCGCCGATCGAGCCCGCCGTGCGCAGCGGCATCACGTCGGGCTTCTCGGCGGTGCTCGCGATCGTCACGACCGCCTTCTCCTCGTTCGAGCGGAGCACGGCGTCCATGATCTCGAGCACGTGCAGGGCCACGCGGCCGGAGGCGCGGTGCGGGCGGTCCTCCGAGATCGCCTCCGCGAGGTCGGCCAGTCCCACTCCGCGACCGGTGTCGATCACGCCGGCGGAGTCGGGGACGACCCGCCAGTCCTCGTCGCGGACGGCGACCTCGACCGGGTCCGAGAACATGTTCGGATCCGGGACCGAGATGGTGCCCTCGGTGCCGTAGACCTCGAACTTCGGGGCCCGGCTGCGCCAGACCTCGAAGCTCACGGTGACGGTGGTGGCGACTCCGCTCGCGTGCTCGAGCAGCGCGGTGATGTGCGTGTCGATCGTCACCTCGATCGGCGTGCCCGCCTTCGGCCCGGTCTCGATCGTGCGCGGGCGGTCGGAGCGGGTGGCCAGGCCCGTGACGCGGACGACCGGCCCGAAGAAGTGCACGAGCGCCGTCAGGTAGTACGGGCCCATGTCCAGCAGCGGGCCGCCGCCGGGCTGGTAGTAGAACTCGGGCGCCGGGTGCCAGCGCTCGTGGCCGGGAGCGGCCCAGTGCACCTGCGCGGCGATCGGGGTGCCGATCGCGCCGGAGTCGAGGGTGAGGCGCGCGGTCTGCACGCCGGTCCCGAGCACCGTGTCCGGGGCGCTCGCGAAGCGCAGGCCCAGCTCGTCCGCGAGGTCGAGCATCGGCGCGGCCTCGGCCGGGTTCAGCCCGAGCGGCTTCTCGGCGAAGACGTGCTTGCCCGCCTTCAGGGCGCGGGTGCCGATCTCGACGTGCGCCGCCGGGATCGTGAGGTTCAGCACCGCGTCGATCTCCGGGTCGTCGATCAGCGCGTCGACGGTGAGGGCGCGGACGCCCTGCTCGTCGGCGACCTGCTGCGCCCGCTCCTGGTTCAGGTCGGCGACCGCGACGAGGCGGAGGCCGGGGAAGGTCGGGAGGTTCGCGAGGTACTGCTCGCTGATCTTCCCGACGCCGATGATGCCGACTCTCAGCGGGACGCCCACAGCATTCCCCTCTCGATGATCGTGCGGACGTTGTCGTCCTGGAGGATCTCGACGCGGTGGCCCGGCGTCGAGACGAAGATGCGGCCCTCGCCCCAGAGGCGGGTCCAGATCGCGGGGGAGGTGATGGGGCGCTTCCACGGGTCCCACGGGCGGACGGCCTGCGTGGTCGTGGCGAGCACGTCGTTGTAGTCGTCGTGCAGCACCCAGTACTGCTCCGTGACCAGCTCGAAGTCGGTGATGCCCTGCGTGATCGGGTGGTCGGCGGCGAGGGCCGTCATCTCGATCGTGTGCGGCATGTAGTTGTCCGACTGCTCGCCGGTGCGCTCGTCCGGGTGCTTGCCGGGGTGCGAGGCGAACTGGCCGCCGATCAGCTGCAGGTAGTCGGAGTTGTCGCGGTAGGAGTCGGCGATCCCGCCGTGCCAGCCGGCGAGGCCTGTGCCGCGCTCGACCGCCGCGCGGAGGCCCAGGAACTCCTCCCACTGGATGGAGGTCATCGTGTTCGACTGCACGATCAGGTCGACCGTCCGCATGTACGCCTCGTCGGCGTACACGGCGGTCGACTCCTCGACGCGCACGTCGTAGCCGTTGTCGCGGAGGAACGGCAGGAACAGCTCGGTCGCCTCGACCGGTTGGTGGCCGTCCCAGCCCCCTCGGACGACGAGGGCCGTCTTGCCGGGAGTGGTCGGGGAGTGGTCGGTCATCGTCGTCCTCACGTGCGGGCGGATCGCTCCGCGGTTCGTCATCGAACAGGACTTGCGCAACTTCTGTGCGGGAGCCCCGGCGTCCGACCATCATGCACCGCGGTTCCCGACGGAGCAAGCCGTCCTGGCGCAGGGCTAGTTGCGAAAGTCGGTATCCGCTACGGTGAGCACATGCCCGACCACGACGACGTCTCCGGAGCGACCACCCGCCCGACCATGGCGCTGATCGCCGAGCGCGCCGGGACGAGCGTCCCCACCGTCTCGAAGGTGCTCAACGGCGGCACCGACGTCTCGGAGGCGACCCGCCTGCGCGTGATGGAGGCGGCGCACGCGCTCGGCTACCGCCGCCGCCCGCGCCTGCGCCCGCCGGTCGAGGATCCGCACTCCGCCCAGATCGTCGACGTCGTCGTCGGCCACATCGGCGGCACCTGGATCGGACCGGTCCTCGAGGGGATCGAGGCCGAGGCCTCCGCCGCCGGGGTCGACCTGGTGCTCACCCGCGCCCGCGACGACGGCGCCTGGATCAGCCGCCTCCTCCGCCGCCCCTCGCTCGGCGCCATCGTGGTGCTGGTCAACGTCTCGGCCGCGCAGCTGCACCTGCTGACCACCGCCGAGCTGCCCGTCGTCGTCGTCGACCCCAGCACGCGGCCGCCGGCCGACGTCGCGAGCGTCGGCGCGACCAACTGGGACGGGGGCCGCATGGCCGCCGAGCACCTCCTCGACGCCGGCCACACCCGCTTCGGCGTCCTCGGCGGCACCCGCACCCAGCTCTACAGCAGCGCCCGGATCGACGGCTTCACCACCGCGCTCCGCGCCGCCGGGGTCGAGGATCCGCGCGTCGCCTACTGCGACTGGGACCGCGAGCTGGCCCGCGAGGCCGCCGGGCTGATGCTCGCCGAGCCGGACGCGCCGACCGCCTTCTTCGCCTGCTCCGACGTGATGGCGCTCGGCGTCTACGAGGCCGCCGACGACGCCGGCCTCCGCATCCCGCGAGACCTCAGCGTCATCGGCTTCGACGACGTCGAGGAGTCGGCCTGGGCGACCCCGCCGATGACCACGATCCAGCAGCCCATCGGCGAGATGGGCGCCATCGCCTTCCGGATGCTGCACCAGGCGCACCGGTCGGCGACCCCGCTCGCCTCGGGAGCCTCGGCCACCCGCATGGAGCTGGAGACGCGGCTGATCCGCCGCGCCTCCGTCGCACCCGTGCGCGTCTAGCGCCGCCCGCGGGCCCTCCCGCCTCCCGCCCTCCCCGAGATCGATGCGTCACGATCGGCCCCTCTCCCGCGCCCGTGACGACCGTTCGTGACGCATCGACCCCGGCGGGCGCCGCGGTCGGTGGCGACCCGGGTCGCACCGCCTATGCTGCCCGGATGCGCAGCGCGACCGGGGGGATGGTGGTCGCGTCGTTCGTCTCGCGGATCCTCGGGTTCGTCCGGCTGGCGCTCCTGGTCGTGGCGGTCGGCGGCACGAGCGCGTCGGTCGGCGGGCAGGTGTTCGAGGTCGCGAACTCCGCGCCCACCTACCTGTACGGGCTCATCGCGGGCGGGGTGCTCGGTGCGGTGCTCGTGCCGCAGATGGTCCGGGCGCGGGCCGACGGGCCGGAGGGCGTGCGGACCCTCGAGCGGCTGCTCACCGTCTGCCTCGGCGGAGCGGCGCTCCTCACGGCCGCCTGCACGCTCGCGGCGCCGCTGATCGTCGGGCTCTACGCCGGGGGTTGGTCGGCCGACTGGGCTCTGCTCGCCACCCAGATGGCCTACTGGTGCCTGCCGCAGATCTTCTTCTACATCGTCTTCGCCGTCTTCTCGCAGCTGCTCAACTCCGCCGAGAAGTACGGGCCGGGCGCGTGGGCGCCCGCCTGCGCGAACGTGATCTCGGTGCTCGGGATCGCGGTGTTCCTCCTGGTCCACCCCGAGGCGGCGTCGACACCCGCCGACGAGTGGACGCCGGAGATGGTGGCGCTCCTGTGCGGCACTGCCACTGCGGCGATCGTGGTGCAGGGGGTGATCGCGGTCGCGTTCTCGCGGTCCGTCGGCGTCCGCCTGCGGCCGCGCTTCGGCGTCGCCGGGCTCGGCGGAGTGTCGCGGGACGCGGTCTGGGTGTTCCTCGGCGCCCTCGTCGCAGAGGTGTCGTACATCGTCGTCTCGAACGCGGCGACGGCGGCCGGCCAGGCCATGAACCGCGCCGGCGTCGACGGGCCGAGCCTCAACTCCTTCTCGAGCGCGCAGCTGCTGCTCCTGCTGCCGCACGGCATCCTGGTCGTCTCCGTCGCCACGGCGATGTTCACGCCGCTCAGCCGGGACCTGCACCGCGGCGATCGGGCGGCCGCGGCGGTGAACCTCCGACGGACCGAGGACGCGGTGCTCGCCGTCACTCTGCTCGCGACGCTCCTGTTCGTCGCGGCGGCGCCACTGCTCACGCAGCTCGTCTTCGGCACACCGGTGATCGGCGGAGTCCTGCAGCTGCTCGCCCTGAGCCTGGTCGGCTTCAGCCAGACCTACGTCCTCAACCGGGCGATGTTCGCGCTGGGTCGGGCCCGCGACTCGCTGGCGACCCAGGTCGTCTCGGCCGTCGGCGTCGCGGTGGGGGCGCTCGTCGGCGGGCTCCTCCTGCCTGCCGAACTCGTCGTGCCGGCGATCGCGGGCGGCACCGCCCTCGGGACCACGGCCGCGTGGGCCCTCGCCCACCGGCTGGTCCGGCGCCGGATCGGCGTCGTGCCGCAGCCGACCCGGGACCGCCGCGCCGCTCTCGTCGCGGCGCTGGTCGCAGCCTGCGCGTCGGTGCCGCTCGGCCTGCTGCTCGCCGTGCCCGCCGACCGCCTCGCGGCCGGCGCTGTGCTGCTGCCGGTCGGACTCGCGATCACCGCCCTGTTCGTCGTCGTGCACCGGGTCGTCGGCGGGCGCTGGCTCTGGTCGCTGGTGCTCGCGCCGCTCTGAGGGGCTGCGCGTGCGGTCCCGCAGCCCCGCCCTCAGTGCCCCGCGCCGAGGTTCCCGGCGAGGCGGCCGTGCATCCGGGTGGAGGCGTCGTTCATGCCCGCGATCACGGCGCGGGTGCCGTGGCGCTCGTACTTGGTGGTGACGGCGTCCAGCGCGGCGACGGTCGAGGCGTCCCAGATGTGGGAGCCGGAGAGGTCGATCACGACGTGCGCAGGGTCCTCCGCGTAGGAGAACTGCGTGGTGAGGTCGTTGCTGGAGGCGAAGAACAGCTCGCCGGTGACCGTGTAGTGGGCCGTCGATCCGTCGGCCGAGAGGGTGCGCTCGACGGTGGCGAAGTGGGCGACCCGGCGGGCGAAGACGACCATGGCGGCCAGGACGCCGATGACGACTCCGATCGCCAGGTTGTGGGTGAGGACGACCACGACGACCGTGGCGATCATGACGACCGTCTCGCCCACGGGCATCCGCTTCAGGGTCGACGGGCGGATGCTGTGCCAGTCGAAGGTCGCCACCGAGACCATCACCATCACCGCGACCAGCGCGGCCATCGGGATGATCGCGACGAGGTCGCCGAGCGCGACGACGAGGATCAGGAGGAACACGCCGGCGAGGAAGGTCGAGATGCGGGTGCGGGCGCCGGACGCCTTCACGTTGATCATCGTCTGGCCGATCATCGCGCAGCCGCCCATGCCGCCGAACAGGCCGGAGAGCACGTTCGCGGCGCCCTGCCCGAGCGACTCGCGGGTCTTGCGGGAGGGGGTGTCGGTGATGTCGTCGACGAGCTTCGCGGTCATCAGCGACTCGAGGAGTCCGACGAGCGCCATCGCGACGGCGTACGGCGCGATGGTCGTGAAGGTCTCCCAGGTCAGCGGTACGTTCGGCAGGAACAGCTCGGGGAGGCTGCGGGGCAGCTCGCCCTGATCGCCCACGGTGGGGACGGCGACCGCCGTGACGACGACCGCCGCGGTGATCAGGACGATGGCGACGAGGGGCGCCGGAACGGCCTTCGTCAGGCGCGGCATCATGACCATGATCACGATGCCGACGGCGACCAGCGGGTAGACCAGCCAGGGCACGCCGATCAGGTTGGGGATCTGCGCCGAGAAGATGAGGATCGCCAGCGCGTTCACGAATCCGACCATCACGCTGCGGGGGATGAAGCGCATGAGCTTCGCCACTCCGAGCAGCCCGAGCACGATCTGGAGCACGCCCGCGAGGATCACCGTCGCGATGAAGTAGTCCATCCCGTAGTCGCGGGCGACGGGGGCGATCACGAGGGCGACGGCGCCGGTGGCGGCGGTGATCATCGCGGGGCGTCCGCCGAGGAACGCGATCGACACGGCCATCACGAACGACGAGAAGAGGCCGACCCGCGGATCCACGCCCGCGATGATCGAGAACGAGATCGCCTCGGGGATGAGCGCGAGCGCGACCACGAGGCCGGCGAGGACCTCGCGGGTCAGGATGCGGGGGGTGCGCAGCGCCGTCATCACGGTGGGCTCGGCGTGCGGGCGGGCAGGGGTCTTCGAGGCGAGGGCCATCGCGGCGGCTCCAGGGAGTGGGAGGGGTGCTCGACGAGGAGCGCGGAGGGCTGCGGCATCGGGTCGGCGGAAGCGGGCGGGGATGCCAAGCTTGCAGAGGCGTGTCAGCAGCACGGGCAACCCTACCCTCACGTAAGGGTAGATCTGAAGGGGTGAGCAGGATCGGCACCATGCACATCGGCGAGCTCGCCGAGCGGACCGGCCTCTCGCTCCGGACCCTGCGCCACTACGACGAGATCGGCCTCGTGAAGGCGTCCGGCCGCACCGAGGGCGGCTTCCGCCTCTACACGTCCACCGACTACGACCGCCTGATCCTCATCCGCCGCATGAAGCCGCTCGGCTTCTCGCTGGAGGAGATGGCCGCGCTGCTCCGCGTGATCGACACCCTCGAGGCCGAGGGCGACGACGCGCCGGCCGAGGTCCGCGCGCAGCTCGACGCCTTCGTCGCGCAGGCCCGCGAGCGCCGCGAGGCGCTGAGCGCCCAGCTCGCGATGGCCGACGAGTTCGTCGAGCTGCTCACCAGCCGCTGAGCCCGGCCGCCGAGGCCCGTCGCCCGGCCGCCTGCGCGACCGATGCGTCGCGATCGGCTCCCACGCGGCTCCGATGACGACCGTTCGCGACGCATCGGATCCCGGGAGCGCGGGAGAGCCGCTCAGGTCGCGCTCGAGTCGGGGAGCTGCTCCGGGCACTCGCCGCCCGGCTGGGTGGCGAGCTCGAAGTGCCAGATCTCGTTCGCGTAGATCTGGCAGAGCCCGTAGTCGGTGCCGTGCTGTGCGAGCCAGCTGTCCGCGGCCGTGTAGCCGATGTCGACCGCGCCGCCGGTGAGGTGGGCGGAGGAGGTGACGGATGCGACGCGGCCGCCGCGGCCTGACGGCGGCCGTCAGCCGCGCGGGCCGCGGGCCAGCAGGGCGTGCAGCAGCGGCAGCGCCGACGCGATCATCAGCACCGTGCCGAAGCCGCTGTCGTCCGGGCGCACGACGGCGCCCGCGATCAGCAGGCCCGCGAACAGCACGGCCGAGATCACGCGGCGGACGGTGCCCTCGAGCCGGTTCAGCCGGCGCTCGATCGTGGGGACGGTGACCGCGAGCTCGCCGTCGTCGAGGGTCGTGACGAGCTCGTCGAGCCGGCGCGGCAGGCGCCAGATCAGGCCGAGCGTGTCGACGGCCTGCTTGCCGACGTCCTGCACGACGGAGCCGCGCTCCTCGCGGATCAGCTGCTGCGCGTAGGGCTCGACCGAGTCCCACAGGTTGAAGGCCGGGTCG
Source organism: Rathayibacter sp. AY1B7 (assembly GCF_002932735.1). Taxonomy (NCBI): domain Bacteria; kingdom Bacillati; phylum Actinomycetota; class Actinomycetes; order Micrococcales; family Microbacteriaceae; genus Rathayibacter; species Rathayibacter sp. AY1B7. The sequence continues at coordinate 16,710 of NZ_PSWK01000023.1, read as the reverse complement.
AGCGCGCTGCAGACGCCCGAGGTCAGCGACATCGCGCGGATGACGAGCAGGAAGTTCTCGGGGAGCTGGAACGGCAGTGCGCGCACCACGTCGCCGAACTGCACGGCGAAGTCGCGGAACTCGCGCGGATCCACCTCCCGCAGCTCGGCGAAGCCCATGCCGCCGAAGCGGGCGAAGAGCTGCGTGAGCGCCCGCTCCAGCTCGCGGGAGTCGGCCGAGGGGAGGAGGACGCCGACCGCTCGGGCCGCGTCGACGAGCCCCTTGCCGTCGCGGGAGGCGGCGGCGATCAGCATCCGGCGCAGGCCCGCGCGGGTGCTCGGCGGCACCTCGCCCATCATCCCGAAGTCGATGAAGGTGAGGCGCCAGGGCAGCTCGCCCCCGGGGGTCGGCGTGACGAAGACGTTGCCGGGGTGAGGATCCGCGTGGAAGTAGCCGTTGGTGAAGAGCTGGTCGAACATCACGGCCGCGAAGACCGGAGCGACCTCCCGCGGGTCGATCCCGGCGGCCAGCAGCGCGGCGTGGTCGGTGATCTTGATCGCGGTGACGTCCTCGAGCGTGAGGACCTTGCGGGTCGAGCGCTCCCAGACCACGTCCGGGACGGCCACCCGGGCGTCGCCCGCGAAGTCGGCGGCGAAGCGGACGGAGTTGGCCGCCTCCTGCAGGTAGTCGATCTCCTCGAGGCTGGTGACCGCGAACTCCTCGACGAGGGCCGGGGCGTCGACGCGGTCCGAGACGAGGCGCACGTGGCTGAGCCAGCCGCCGACGCGGCGCAGAGCCGCGAGGTCGACCTCGACGATCTGGTCGATCCCCGGCCGCTGCACCTTCATGATGGCGGCGGAGTAGCCGGTGTCCCCGGCGTCGACGGGGGAGAGCCGGGCGCGGTGGGCTTGCCCGAGGGAGGCGGCGGCGACGGGCGACTCGTCCACTCCGGCGTAGGCACGCTCGAGCGGCAGCCCGAGCTCGGACTCGGCCAGCGCCCGGATCCGCGGGAACGGGACGGGCGGGACCTCGTCCTGCAGCCCCTCCAGCTCGCGCGTGATCTCGGGCGGCAGCACGTCCAGGCGCGACGACATGAACTGGCCGACCTTGATCATCAGGCCGCCGAGGTCGACCGCGAGCACGTGGAAGCTGCGGGCGAAGCGGCGCATCCGGCCGGGCCGGGTGCGGAGCGCGACGCGCGTGAGCCCCACCCGCGGCAGGAGCAGGTCGAAGAACCAGGTGACCGCGAGATGCCACGCGGCGAAGCGGAGGATCCGGCGGTAGCGCCGCCGGTCCTCCCGCTCTCGGTGGCCCGGGGCGGCAGGACCCGGGCTGACCGAGGCCACCCGGGTCAGTCCTGCGCGAGGATCGCGTACAGGCGGCGGCGCACGTCCTCGAGTTCGGCGACGGCCTTGCGGATCTGCTCAGGGGTGCCCGAGCGTCCGACCTGGGCCGCGGCCTGGGCGAGCTCGAGGCCCGCCTTGGGCAGGGCGCCGAAGTCGACGTGGTCGGAGTCGTTCCACGGGGTCGAGGTGCCGTGCTCGGCGACCGTCGCGCGGCCGGCGTCGGTCAGCGTGTAGGTCTTGCGGCCGTTCTGCTCGTCGGCCGTGATGAGGCCCTCGTCCGCGAGGAGCTGGAGGGTCGGGTAGACGGAGCCGGGGCTCGGCTTCCAGTCGCCTCCGCTGCGCTCCTCGATCTCGCGGATGATCTGGTAGCCGTGCATGGGCTGCTCGGCGAGGAGCGCGAGCACCGCGGTGCGCACGTCCCCGCGGCCGACCCGGGAGCCGACGCGCTTCTCCATGCGGGAGCGGGCCTGCTCCATCGCGCGCCAGATGCTCTCGATGGGCGTGCCGGTGCCGAACGCGCCGGTCGATGACGATCCGTTCATGATGACCTCCTGTTTCTCCGAACGATACTCAGCGATATGAGTGGCGACTGTGAACGACTGCCGCGTCGGCTCAGAGCTTCGCGAGCTTCGCCCGGGCGACGAGGAACAGCCCGTACATGACCAGTCCCGCGCTGACGAAGGTCAGGGCGATCGTGCCGTACGGAGGGACGTCGAGGAAGCGGATGGCCCCGTCGAGCCCGGTCGCCTGGCGGGCGTCGCCGGTCAGCGCCGCGACCACGAAGATCCCGCCGGCGAGGCCCAGAGCGAGCCCCTTCGTGATGTAGCCGGTCGCGCCAAGGATCAGCACGGCGGTTCCCGTCGGGCCCTCGGGGATGCGGACGAGCTTGCGGAAGCCGCGCCGGATCCCGATCGCCACGAAGCCGATCCCGCTGCCCAGCACGATCCCGCCGACGATCACGAGGATCACGACACCGACGGTGCTCGTCAGCAGCTCGGTGTTGATGCGGCGGATCGTGGCCGAGGAGCTCGTCGAACCGCCGAGGGCGAAGACGAGCGTGGTGCCCGCGAGCGTGAGCGAGGCGAAGCCCTTGCCCGACTCGACGATCCGGCGGCCCAGGCGGGCGGGGAGCCCCGGCGCGGAGGAGCGCCCGCCGAGGGAGAGCTGCCAGAGGCCGAGCGCGACCAGCCCGACCAGCGCAGCCCAGACCACCACGAGCCCGACGGGGGAGTCGGCCATGCGCCCGATCGCTCCGGACGCGTCCGCCTCCCGCGAGGTCTCGTCGCTGACCGCGACGCGCAGGGCGAGGCCGCCGATCAGGAGGTGGATCAGTCCGTTGACGGCGAAGCCCGTGCGGGCGAGGCGCCGGAAGCGCCGGGTCCGGACTCCGGCGCGCGGCGACGGCACGCTCGCAGTGGACATCGCGCAACCCTCTCATCCCCGGCGCCTCCTGACCCGCCGACGCGCGCGTGGCAACCCTCTCCCCGGCCCGGGTGCCCACGTCGTGTGATGGAGGTGCGGTGCGGTTCGCGCCGCAGCAGGACGAGAGAAGGAACCCCATGCGTGCACGCCGACGTCGCGCGGGCGGTCGCCGAGGGCCGAGGCGGGGCGGACGTCCCGGACCGGTCCCGGGCAGGGGAGGGCGGCGACGATGACCGGAGCGACGCTCCTGGTCCGCCGCCCGTCGAGCCCGGCCTCGCGGGTGCTGGTGCTCCACGCGACTGCGGTCGAGCTGGAGCTGCTGGTGGCCGCGCTGCTCGGGCTCGCCGAGGAGACGCCGTGCCTGGACGTGCGGGTGGCGGCGAGGTCGCGGGCGGCGCTCCTGCTGGCGACCGTCGATCCGGAGGCGGTGCTGCCGCTGGCCGAGGCGCGGCGGGTCCGCGTCGGGCTCCGCCGCGAGCGCGAGGAGCTGGAGCGCGGCGGGATCGGGTGCCGGCACGTCGTCGAGGCGCGGGCCGGCCGTCGGTAGCTCCGGAGCGGGTCCGATCGGCCGCCGGCCTCGCGACGAAGTCCTGACGGAGGTCGTCCACCGCCGATGTGCACCGCGTCGTCCCGCCCCCGTCAGCAGCAGCCGCAGGCCTCGGAGTCCTCGCTCGTCAGCGCGGAGATCGGCGTCGTGCAGGACTCGCCGCGCCAGGCCTCCAGGCCCTCGCGGACGGCGACCGCGGCGATCACGAGGCCGGCGACGGGGTCGGCCCACGTCCATCCCAGCGTGCTGTTCAGCAGCAGGCCCACCAGGACGGCGGCGGAGAGGTACGAGCAGAGGAGCGTCTGCTTCGAGTCCGCGACGGCCGAGGCCGAGCCGAGCTCGCGGCCGGTCTGGCGCTCGAGCAGGGAGAACGCGGGCATCACCAGCAGGCTGACGGCGGCCAGCACGATGCCGACGGGGGAGTGCTGGGCCTCCGAGAATCCGAGCAGCGCCCGGACCGAGTCGACGGCGACGAACGCGGCCAGGCCGAGGAACGAGACGGCGATCACCCGCAGCGCGGTGCGCTCGCGCGCCTCCGGATCGCGGCCCGAGAACTGCCAGGCGACGGCCGCGGCGGAGAGCACCTCCACCACGGAGTCGAGGCCGAAGGCGACGAGCGCGGTGGACGAGGCGACCGTCCCGGCGGCGAGGGCCACGATCCCCTCCACCACGTTGTAGCCGATGGTCGCGCCGACGATCCAGCGGATCCGCCTCTGCAGCACGCGGCGGCGGGCGGGGAGGAGCGGAGCGCGCAGGGCGGTCATGCGCAGCGGCAGTCGTCGCCGGAGCAGCAGTCCGGATCGACGACCAGGGCCAGGCGGAGCAGGTGGTCGAGCGCCCCGGCGATCCGGGTCTCGGCCAGCCGGTACCAGGTGTACCGGCCGTCCTTCACGGCCTCCACCAGCCCGCATCCGCGGAGGCACGCGAGCTGGTTCGACATCACCTGCCGCGACACCCCGAGCGCGTCCGCGAGGTCGGAGGGGACGGCCGGAGCCTCGCGCAGCGCGAGCAGGATCCGTGACCGGGTCTCGTCCGCCAGGGCGGATCCGAGGCGCGCGAGAGCAGCGGAGTGGGTGAGGGTCGCGGAGGCGGGCACGGGAGCAACGGTACACGCGATGCTGTATCGAGCGCGAGGGCGGTGGTCTCTCCTCGAACGGGTGAGCTCCCCTCCCGCTCCCCCCGTCGGGTGGGCGGACGGGCCGCACTGCCGCGGATCCCCGGGGCCAGCCTCCACGGCGCGCCCCGAGCGGCCCGCGCGCCGTGACAGGATCCCCTTGATCACGGCGCCCGTCCGCCGCTCCGCCGCTCGGTCTCCTGGAAGGGCCACGGACCCGCCTTGCTCGATGCCACGACCCTCCGCGTCGCCTTCGGGGTCACCGCCCTCACCCTCTTCCTGCTGTTCGCGCTGGTCACCTACCGGTCGACGCGCTCGTCCTTCAGCTTCTGGTGGTGCACGGCGCTCGCGCAGTTCATGGGCGGCTCGCTCGCCTACCTCCGCGACGGCACGGCCGACCAGGTGTGGGCGAATCCGCTCGGGAACGGGCTCATCGTGGCCGGCGCCGCCGCGGTCTGGGCGGCGAGCCGCTCCCTCCGCGGCCGGCCGACGCCGTGGTGGCTGGTGGTCGCTCCGACCGTGGTGGTGACGGGCGTGTCCAGCCTCGACTCGCCCGCCGTCAACGACTGGTCGGGAGGGCCGCTCTACCTCGCCTCGATGGCGCTCCTCATCGGCCTGTCGACCCGCGAGGTCGCGCTGCTCGGCGCCGGACGCTCGCGCACGCGCTGGCCGCTGCTGCTCAGCTCCGGCGCCCTCTCCCTCTACTACGCGCTCCGGTTCGCCGTGTTCCTGGCCGCGGGGCTGCGCAGCGAGCTGTTCGCGACCTGGTTCGGGACCCCGACCACCACGCTGATCACGCTGGTGCTGCTGGTCGTGGTGTCGTTCAGCATGGCGTCGCTCAGCGGCGAGCAGGTCGCGCAGATGCTCACCGCCGGCGCCGCCCGCTCGCGGCAGGAGCTCGCCGACGGCGAGAGGGTGCAGCGGCGGCTCGAGCCCCGCTCGGTCCCGGACCTCCCGGGCTACGACGTCGCCGGCGCCTGCGTGCAGAGCGGGACGGTGAGCGGCGACTTCTTCGACTGGCGCTGCACGCCCGACGGGCTCGCCGTCACCGTCGCCGACGTCATGGGCAAGGGGGTCGGCGCCGCGATGATCGCCGCCACGGTCCGCGCCGCCCTGCCGACGCGGTCGCCGGCGTCACCCGCCTGGCGGCCGAGGGGCTGCTGGCGGACGACGTGACCGTGGTCGCGATCCGGCGGACCTCGGGGAGCTGACCCGGCCTCAGCCCCGCCCCGCCTGCAGCCGGAGCCCGGCCAGCAGCAGGTCGAGGCCGGAGCGGAACACGTCGAGGTCGTCGTGCGTCGCCATGACGTCGGCCGCGTGGTGGCCGAAGGGGAACTCCTCCGGATTGAGGGCGCGCCAGCGGTCGGCCAGGTGCTCGAGGAACTCGCCTCTCTCCATCCCGCTCTCGAGGAACTCGCGGGGCGGCGGCTGCGCCAGGTCGGCCGCGACTCCGACGACGTAGCTGACGATGGACGACACGGCGTGGAACCGCTGCCGGGGCGTCAGGTCGAGAGCCATGAGCTGCTGCCCGAGGCGCTCGTACATCGCCATCGAGTTGGGCTGCACCCCGGTCGTGCGGAGCATGTAGAGGCCGAACCAGGGTCGGCGGACGCACTCGTCGAAGAGGGCCAGTGCGACGGCGCGGACGTTGTCGATCGGGTCCGGCCCGTGGGTGAGCGGCTCGCTGTCTGCGAGGACCCGACCCATGACCTCGTCGGTCGCCCGCTCCAGCAGCTCGTCGCGGCTGCCGACGTACCAGTAGATGCTCGCCACACCGCCGCCGAGTCGGGCCGCGAGCGCGCGGAACGTGAGGGCCGACTCCCCGGACTCGTCGAGGATCGCGATCGCCTCGGCCAGCACGGTGTCGAGCGAGTGCGACGCTCGGCGGCGGCCCCGGGCGGGGGAGGGCGCGGCAGCGGTCTCCGTCGGGCGATCTGCAGGCATGGCTTGCATCTTACCGAACGGCGTTCCATACTATCGAACGCCGTACGAGAGTCGAACGGCGTTCGATAGAAAGGCGCCTCGATGTCCGCTCCGACGACCACCTCCGCCGAGTCCCGCGCTCACACCTCCCTCCGCTCCGCGGCACTCCCGCTCGCCGCTCTCTGCCTCGCGTTCTTCGTCGAGATGGTCGACAACACGCTGCTCTCGATCGCCCTCCCGACGATCGGACGCTCACTCGACGGGTCGACCGCCGGACTGCAGTGGGTGACCGGTGCCTACTCCCTGACCTTCGGCGGGCTGCTGCTGACAGCCGGGTCCGCCGCCGACCGGTTCGGCCGCCGCCGCGTGCTCCTCACCGGCCTCGCCGCGTTCGGGCTGATCAGCCTCGCCGTCGTCCTCGTCACCGACATCGGCCAGCTGATCGCCCTCCGCGCGGCGCTCGGCTGCGCCGCGGCCGCCATGGCGCCCGTCACGATGTCGCTGGTGTTCCGGCTCTTCGACGACGAGAGGCTCCGCATGCGGTCGATCACGATCGTGATGATCGTCGGGATGTCCGGCATGGTCCTCGGCCCCCTCCTCGGCGGCTCGATCCTCAGCACCGTCAGCTGGCAGTGGCTGCTCGTCGTCAACGCCCCGATCGCGCTGCTGGTCTGGATCGGCGTGCGCCTCGGAGTCCCCGCGGACCGGCGCGCCGACCTCACCTCCGGTCGGCTCGACCTGCCGGGGACCGCCCTCACCGTCGCCGCGGTGGGGCTCGGCTGCTACACGCTCACCAGCGGAGTCGAGAACGGCTGGCTGTCGCTCCTCACGATCGCCTGCGCCGCGGGCACCGTCGCCGCCGTCGCGGGATTCGTCGTCCGCGAGCGCCGCGCCGTCTCGCCCATGATCGACCTCGCGATCTTCCGCGCCGGCCCCGCGCGGGGAGCGGCGCTCACGCAGCTCGGCGCCTCGGTCGCCTTCGCGAGCGTCCTGTTCGGCCTGATCCTGCACTTCCAGTACGCCTACGGCTGGAGCCCGGTGCGCGCCGGCCTCGCGAACCTGCCCGTCATCGTCACGATGCTCGCCGCCACTCCGGTCACCGAGCGCCTCGCCGCGAAGCTGGGGCACCGCGCGGCCTGCCTGATCGGCACCGGGCTCCTGGTCGGCGCGCTGCTCGGGATGTCCTGGGCGGTGGACCGGGGCTACCTCGCGATCGCCGTGATGATGGTCGTGATGACGGTGGGCCTGCGGACGATCATGACCATCTGCGCCGTCGCCCTCGTCGAGGCGATGCCCGCGAACCGCACCTCGATCGGTGCGGCGCTCAACGACACGGCCCAGGAGATCGGCACCAGCATCGGCACGGCCGTCGTCGGCACGCTGATCGCCGCACTGGTGGCGACCACCCTCCCGGCGGGCGCGTGGAGCGCGGACCTCGTCCGGAGCTTCTTCGCGGGTGAGCGGGTCGCTTTCCTGGTCGTGGCGGTCCTCGTCGGCGTGATCGCGACGATCGGCTCGCTGTCCCTCAGCGACTCCCGCTCCACCGAGGAGCCGGCGGCGGCCTAGTCCATCGGGTCGCGCCGGGCGTCCTCGAGGTCGGCGATGTCCGTGTACTCGAGGAAGTCCAGCGGCGGGATGTCCGTCATCTCCTCGCTCCACGAGGGACGGGCCGGCTGCATGCGGCGCGTCTCGAGCTCGATGTGGGCGATGACCTCCGCGTCGTCCGGCTCCTCCACCTCGCTGCTGTCGATCGGCAGCGACCAGAGCTGGCTCGCCGGCCCGATCAGCAGGTGGGCGTAGGCGCGGCCGCCGCCCTCGGTCAGGACAGGCACCGAGACGACGTCCGACTTGTTGACGTCCGCGAGGGCCCGGGCGTATCGGAGGACCGCCTTGCAGGTCAGGTCGCCGACGAGGAGGTGGCCGCTGGAGTAGTGCAGTTTCCGCATGCGTCCAGCCTCCGCGCGCCGCCCGCGGGGCCTCAAGAGGGTTGCCCTGGGAAGGCGGTGCCCCTAATGGGCCGGGAGGTCCCGCCCGATCGGGATCACCGCTCGGGGCGCCCGGCGCTCTCGCGGAGCTCGCGGCCGTCGGCGACGTCCTCGGCGTGCTTCTCCGCCTTCTTCTCGCTCTGCCGGGTGTCGCGGGGCGGCAGCTGGATGTGCTCCTCGGCTTCGATGCCCGCCTGCAGCTGGCGGCCGCGCTCGAGCTCGGCGTCGAACTCGGCCCCGAAGAGCAGGGCGAGGTTCGTGATCCAGAGCCAGAGGAGGAAGACGATCACGCCGCCGAGCGCGCCGTAGGTCTTGTTGTAGTTGCTGAAGTTGGCGACGTAGAACGCGAAGCCGGCCGAGGCCAGCGCCCAGACGACGAGGGCGAGGATCGAGCCCATGCTGGTCCAGCGGAACTTCGGCTGCCGCACGTTCGGCGACCAGTGGTAGAGGACCGCGACGATGACGACCATGATCGCGATCAGCACCGGCCACTTGGCGATTCTCCACACGGTCAGGGCGACCTCGCCGAGGCCGATCGCGTCGCCGATGGTCTGCGCGATCGAACCGCTGAGCACGAGGATCAGTCCGGCGATGACGAGCAGGAGGACCGTCACGAGGGTGACGGCGAGCATCGTGGGGCGCAGCTTCCAGATCGGGCGGCCCTCGTCGATCTCGTAGACGCGGTTCATGCCGCGCCCGAAGGCGCCGACGTATCCGGAGGCGGACCAGAGGGCGCCGAGGACACCGGTGACGAACGCCAGGCCGGCGGCGGGGCTGGAGGTGAGCTCCTGGATCGGGCCGCGGACCGTGTCGAGGACGTCGGCCGAGACGAACCCGCCGGCGATCTCGAGCACGGTGTCGGTCGTGGTCTCGGCCTGGCCGAAGAGGCCGAGGATCGAGACGATCGCGAGCAGCCCGGGGAACAGCGCGAGGACGGCGTAGTAGGTCAGCCCCGCCGCGATGTCCGTGCACTGGTCGGCGCCGAACTCGCGGAGCGTCTTCTTGAGGACGTAGCCCCACGAGCGCTTGGTGACGTCCGTCGGTCCGTCGGGCTTGCGGGAGTCGTCGGGGTCGGGCGCGGTGCGGTCGTGCTCGGTGCTGGTCTGGGCCACGGTCGTCCTCCATCTCGAGCGTCTGCGGATCGTCGGCAACGGAAGGACCGCCTGCGATCGCTCCGAGCCCCGACGACGCCGTGCTCGCCACCGACCGTAGGAGCGCCGGACGCGCAGGGCAGGACGGTTGACAGCCGCCCGTCGAGTCCGGTGGGGGAGGTTTCCCGCGGTGGAGCCCGCGCTCAGAGCTGCGCGAGCAGCCTCTCGCACGCCTGCTCGCAGCGGCGGCAGGCCTCGGCGCAGATCCGGCAGTGCTCGTGCATCCCGGCGTGCTGCTCGCAGTCGTCGGCGCAGGCGCGGCAGGCCAGGAGGCAGGCCTCGACGAGGGCGCGGACGGCCGCGGATCCGACGACGCCGCGGCGCGAGAGCACGGCGCCGGTCGCGGCGCACACGTCGGCGCAGGCGAGGTCGGTGCGGATGCAGTGGACCAGCTCGGCGACCGACTCCTCGCCGAGGCACGCGTCGGCGCAGGCGGTGCAGGTGAGCGCGCAGGCGCCGCACGCGTCGATGCACTCGGCCAGGACCTCCGGATCGACGCCGCGCAGCTCCTCGGGGTGGCTCCGGATCATGTCGCTCGTGCTGCTCATGGCGCGTCCTCTCGTCGTGACCCCGGCGGGTCGATCGGTCCGGGCGACGCTACGGGCCCGCCCGCCGCCGGGCGAGGGCCTGGCCAGGCACCGCGGCCGGTGGTAGCCGGGCGGTCAGCCCCTCACGACGAAGGCGTCGTGGATCAGGTTGCCCCCGGTCGCTGCGGGGTTCCGCGTGCTGCCGCGGGTGATCGTGACGGTGTGGGTGCCGGCGGGCAGGGTCCCGCTGGTCCAGACGGTCTGGGCGGAGCGGGTGGTGGCGCTGTAGCGGTCGACCGAGGCCACGAGGACGCCGTCGAGGCGGACCTCGTCGATCCCGGACGTGCTGGACCGGCGGCTCACCCACGAGACTCCGGTGCCGGTGAAGCGGAGGGTGGCGGAGGCGCCCCCTGTCGACGAGAAGGAGACGCCTCCGCCGCTGTCCGCGGAGGAGGAGGTCGTGGACCAGGTGCCCGTGACGGCGACGGCCGGCGAGCCGTTCTGGTGGGTGCCGGCCCCGACGGCGGCGAGCGGAGTCGCGGTGGCGGTCGGCGTGGAGGTCGAGGTCGGCGCGGCGGTGGCGGTCGGCGTGGGCGTGGCCGTCGGCACCGGAGTGGCGGCCCTCTTCGCGAGCACGATGGACGCCGTCGCTCCCTTCAGCCCGTTCGGCCGGAACGTGATCGTCGTCGCGGTGCTCGTCCTGCTCGTCACGCTCAGGGCGGCGCTCGAGGACACCGTGCCCGCGGTCGGCCGCGCGAGCGTCACGGTGAGCGCGCTCGTCGAGACCTGCGTCGGGTCGACGGTCGAGACGGTCACCGTGTCCGCGTCCTCCCGGATCGAGACCAGTCCGGCGCCGGTGATGCTCGCGACCCGGGCGCCTCCGACGAGGACGGGGCTCGTGGTCCCGGCCTTCCACGACACGGCGCTCACGGTGCCGGTCGAGCGGTCGCGGGCGGCGCTCAGCTGGGGTGTGTTGCTGAGCACGGTCACGTCCGGGTCCGCCGCGTACGCGGCGGTCGCCGCCTCGGAGGCGCCGGGGAGGACCGTGTACGCGTACGAGGCGCCGGTCGGGTTCGTGCCGTGGCTCGTCGTGAGGGAGTAGTAGTGGCCGGTCACCGGCGCCGTCGGACCGGCGGCGCTCACGGCGCTCCAGGCTCCGGTGCGGGTCCGCCCCTGCGCGGTCAGGGCGATCGGCGTCGGGAAGACGTAGCCCACCGACTCCGCGGAGCCGGTGATCGAGGCCCAGCGGGCGGTGCTCGTGGCGGTCGCCTCCGCACCGCGGAGGACGCCGTCGACGCGGAGCCTCGCGTCGGGAGCGACGTCGCGGCGGTCGTCGATCACCGTCTCCGCGCGCCGGCGCACCCCGTCCCAGCCGGTCCCGGACATGTCGGTCGCCGTGATCCCGGAGCCGAGCGCGAGGATCTCGTCGTCGAAGGTGAACCAGGCCTTCTTCGCGACCAGGCTCACCGACGCCGCGTCGAAGTCGAGCGCCGCGATCCCCGTCCGCCGCGACGGGCTCTCGAGGCTCCCGGTGAAGGTCGTCGTCGGGCGGGACGACGCGCCCTCGCCCGCGCTCCGGACGATCGTGTCCTCGGTGGTGCCGGGCATCCGGTACGGGTTCGCCGTGGCCCAGTAGCCGTCGTCGTACTGGCGCCCGCTGCCCAGGTGGAGCGAGGTCGCGCCGTCGCCGGTGTACCAGCCGCTGCGGTTCTCGCCGTTGAGCGACTCGTAGCGGGCGATCCGTGTGCTCGACAGGCCGACGGCGAAGCCCGAGGTCGCCGTGGTCCGCGTGAAGCGGTCCATGCCGGCGAAGGCCCGGACGCCCGAGCCGATCGGGGTCGCGGTCAGGCCCGTGTCGGCGAGGACGAGCCGCGCGCGCACGACGTCGCTGACGGATCCGGCCGTCTCGATGCTCACGGGGCTGCCGGCGTTGCAGGCCAGCCAGCTCTTCGCCAGCGCGTTCGTCCGGGTCCGGGCCGCGGGCGGGGCGCTGTCGGCGAGGCGCAGCACCGCCGCCTGCAGCTGGACTCCGACGTCGCCGTCCTCCGACTCCGCCCGCGCGGTCTCGCGGCCGCGGACCGTCGACATCACGGCGCCGCACCAGGTGACGGGGGCGAAGGAGGAGGCGAGCCGGTCGTACACGCCGAGCCCCTCCGGGCTCGTGATCTCCCAGCGGGAGCCGTCGAGTAGCGCGTACAGGTCGTCGAGGGTGTCGAGCATCGAGAGCCCGTACCCGCCGCTGTAGGCGAAGACGCTGTGCTGCACGAAGGAGCCGTCGGCGTGGAAGCCGTCGCCGGACGCCACCGTCCGCAGCGCCGGGTCGATGCCGGCGGCCGCCTCCGCGATCTTCGCAGGCTGCTTCAGCAGCACCGCCCGCCCGGCGATGACCGCCGCCGTCCAGACGCGGTTGGCGCCGGTCCGGGTGACGGTGTCGGCGAAGCGCGTCGAGGCCGACAGGTAGGCCTGCACCTGCGCCGCCGAGAGGTCGGGGTAGAGGAGGGCGGTGATGCTGTTCAGCTCGAGCGGGATGCCGATCTGCTGCTCCCACCAGCGGGAGGTGCCGGTGGTGGAGCGGTTGTAGCGGTTCGCCGAGAGCCAGTCGGCGGTCGTGACGACGTCGCGGAGGAGCGCCGGGTCGCCGCTGAGGGCGGTGCCGGGGGTCTTCAGCGCGGTCGCGAGGACGGTGACCCGCTTGTAGGCGGTCCACACCTCCACCGCCGAGGTGCCCGTGACCAGATCGGGCCAGGGCTCGCCGCCGTCGGTCTCGAGCGTCGACCAGTAGCCCTCGGCCTCGGCGACGAGGCGGCCCTTCGCCGCGGCGAGGCCGCCGACGCTCCCGCTTCCCGGGATCGTGCCCGTCAGATCGGCGACGAGGGCGAGGCGCATCGCGTCGTACTCGTCGCCCGCCGAGTCGACGGCGGACGCTGTCGGCGCGGCGGCGAGCGGGAGGATCAGGACGGTCACGAGCAGGAGCGCCGCAGCGAGTGGGCTCCCGCGCCGGGGCGCGTCGGATCGAGAGGGTCGGTTCGTCTCCGCGCGCGATCGGCGGAGGGGACGCGGCTGGGTGGGCACGGGCGCTCCTGAGGCGACGCCCACGAGCCTGCGGGCTTCGGGTGCTCGCGGGTCGCCGGGGGAGCGTCGGGTGAAGAGTAGGGGTCCGCTCCGTCCGGCGGCAAGAGGCGGAGGCGAGGACGGCCGGGATCGGCCACCGCCGACGCTCCCGACCGCGCGATCTGCGACAGCCGTACCCCGTGAGGGGTACAGAGGCGCCGAAGGTCCCCCACCCGTCAAGCGGGGCGATACGGTCGGAGGTGCGTGTGCGCTCCGGGGAGTCCCGGCGCGGCGCGCAGGGGGAAGGGGGCACGGATGATCGAGGCCGAGCAGGATCCGCGGCTGGTGGCGCTCGAGGCGCTCGAGATGATGGGGTCGGCTCCGGAGGAGCGCTTCGACCGGATCACACGGATGGCCGAGGAGCTGTTCCGCGTGCCCGTGGCCGAGATCCACTTCCTCGACGACACCACGCTGTTCACGAAGTCCCCGCAGCGTCCGGACGCCGTGCTCGCCTACCCGCGCGCCGGCACCTTCTGCGACGCGACGCTCGAGAAGCGCACCACCTTCGTCGTGCCGGACCTCGGTGCCGACGAGGCGTGGGCCGGGCACGAGCACGTGGCGGGGTACCCGCACGTCCGCTTCTACGCCGGGCGGCCGCTGTCGGTCGAGGGCGACCTGCAGCTGGGCACCCTCTGCCTCATCGACTTCGTGCCCCGGAGCCTCACCCCGGACGAGCGGCAGCTACTCGAGGAGTTCGGCGAGTGGGTCGAGCGGGAGCTGCGCGACACGGCGGAGCGCGACCGCGCCGCCGACATGCAGACGCAGATGGCTCCCTCCTCCCTCCACCACCCCGCCGGCTACGAGCTCTCGGGGCTCTCGCTGCCGCGGTGGACGATCACCGGCGACTTCTACAGCTGGCGCGGCGACGACGAGACGGTCGACCTGACCCTCGTGGACGTGATGGGCAAGGGGACGGCAGCGGCGATCGTGGCCGCGTCGATCCGCTCCGCGTTCCGGGCGCGCCTGGGCGGCGACCCCGACGCGGTCGTCAGCGCGGTGAGCGCCCAGCTGCACGACGACTTCACGGCCACCGAGACCTTCGCGACCCTCTTCCACGGGCGCCTCGACACCGCGTCCGGCCGGATCGACTTCGTCGACGCGGGCCACGGGCTCACCGTCCTCCTCCGCGCCGACGGCTCGTTCCAGCGGCTCGCGGCACTGGGCCTCCCGCTGGGCATCGCGGAGGACGGCGGCTGGATCACCCAGACCGTGGAGCTCGCGGTCGGCGACTCGCTCCTGGCCTTCACCGACGGCGTCCTCGACCTCTACGACGGGACCCTGCAGTCCCTGGCGCGCGCGGTCGACCTCGCCCGCGACTCCGCCGACACCGCCGAGTTCCTGCAGGCGCTGAGGGCGCTCGCCGCCTCCGGCTCCGCGTCCGACGACATCACCGCCCTCGTGCTGACCCGCACGGGCGCCGACCGCTCCGCCGAGAAGGACCCCGCATGACGTTCACGACCGAAACGATCGCCCCCGACATCGCCGTGCTGCGGGGGGAGGGGCGGCTCAACGCGGCCTCGGCTCCGGAGCTGCGCTCGGCCGTCCGCCGGGCGATCGACGAGGGCAGCCCCCGCATCGTCGTCGAGCTCAGCGCGGTGACGTTCATGGACTCCTCCGGCCTCGGCGCCCTGGTCGGCGCTCTCAAGACCGCGCGGCAGGCGGGCGGCGACCTGCGGATCGCGGCGCCCAGCGAGCAGGTCGTGATGGTGCTGCAGCTGTCCAATCTGGACCGGGTGCTCACCCTCTTCGACACGGCCGGCGACGCGTACCGTGACTGAGCGCAGCGTCGGGTTCCGCACGCCCCCGGACGACAGCGAGGTCGTCCACGAGATGCTCGCCGGGCTCTGGGGCGAGCGGCCGGACCTGCCGGCCCGCGACCGCATGGCCGTCGAGACGGCGCTGGTCGAGCTGGTCGACAACGTCATCCAGCACGCGACGTCGACGACGACGATCGTCTGCCGCCTCGTCGTGCGCGTCGAGGGAGACGCGATCCACGCGGAGCTGGTCGACACGGCCGATCCGCCGGACATCGGCACGGGGCCGCGGGAGATGCCGGACGTCTTCGCGGAGTCGGGCCGCGGGCTCGCTCTCATCCAGGCTCTGACGACCACGTTCGAGCACGAGCGCTCGGAGGGGCGCAACGTCTGGACCCTGACCCGGGCGCTGGACTCCTAGCGACTGGCGCGGATCAGCGGATCGTGTGCGCGGTGATGACCGCGGCGGCACGCGCCAGGTCGTCCGCCATGCCGTTCAGCCCGGGGGAGGCCTTCAGCACCTCCGCGCTGACCTCGTCGTAGCGCTCGTCCACCTGCGCGAGCAGCTGCTCCCCGGAGGCGGTGAGGCGCAGGAGGACGCTGCGGCGGTCCTGCGGGTTGGCGAGCCGGTCGACGTGGCCGGCGGTCGCCAGCCGGTCGAGGAGCGCGGTCACGGCGCCCGTCGAGAGGGAGAGCTCGAGGCCCAGCCACTTCGGCGTGAGGTCGGGCGACTCGCCGAGGACCTCGAGCGCGGTGAGCTCCGAGATGCCCACGCCCACGCCCGCGGCGATGCTCGCGCGGAGGTGCCGCTGCGCGTTCTCGAGCAGGCGGAGCGACTGCCGCAGCTGCACGGCGGGCGCGTCCTGGTCGACGTCGCGCGGGGTCGGTCTCTCGGTGGTCATTCGTCCTTCTCGGGGTAGGGCTGGGGTCATCGTACGGGTCGCCCTCGGGGGTCCCGGACTGTCACCCGGACAGGGGGTGAAAGAACGATTGCAATGTATCTTTGCCATCAAGTAACTTAGCGGTCAATCGAGTTCGGCGGAACACCAGCCGGACCCTCCCCCTTCAGCATCAGCCCGCCCCACCCGATCAGGAGTCCTGCCATGTCGACCCACACCGCCAAGTCCAAGCGCGTCCGCTTCGCTCCCCTCGCCATCGCGACGAGCATCGCCGCCGCCGCTCTCCTCTCCGTCTCGATGTCCGGCACCCTGTCCGGCTTCGTCGCGAGCATCTCCAACACCGGCAACACCGCCGCCTCCGGCTCGCTCGTCATGGAGGAGAAGTCGACCGGCGCCAGCCCCATCACCTGCCTCAGCACCGACGGCGGCTCGATCAGCACCAACACCGCGACCTGCGCGACCATCAACAAGTTCGGCGGATCGACCACGATGGTCCCCGGCCAGACCGTCACCACCGCGATCACGCTGAAGAACACCGGCACCGTCAACGCCAACACCTTCACGCTGACCCCCGGCGCCACCTGCTCGCAGAGCAACAACGTCGCGGCCGGCGCCTCCGGCTCCGCCACCGACTTCTGCGGCAAGCTCAACGTCGTGATCACCTCCGGCGGGACCACCGTCTTCACGGGCACCGCCGCGACCCTCGCCGGCTCGGCCGTCAAGACCCTCAACACCGCCCCGGTCACCCCCGGCACCTCCACCCCCTTCTCCATCGCCGTGACCCTCGACTCGTCGGCCACCAACGCCTACCAGGGCCTGTCCGCCTCGCTCCCGCTCACCTGGACCTTCGCGAGCTGAGCCCCTCTCCACCCGGCCCGGAGCGCCCCCGCGCGACGGGCCGGGGGAGGAGCGTCCCGCAGCGCTCCTCCTGCACCGCCCCCGAGAATCCCCC
>NZ_PSWK01000022.1:0-57320 GCF_002932735.1 Rathayibacter sp. AY1B7 | reverse complement strand
GGCCGATGAGGATGCCGACGCCGCCCATGGTGTTGCCGAACCCCAGCGCGAAGCTGGCGACCGCGTCCGCCACCGCCGGGCAGGGGCAGCTGATCCTCGCCGCCGTCGTCGGCATCGCCGTGATCGTCGTGCTGATCACCTGGCTGAAGCTGCACCCCTTCGTCTCCCTGCTGATCGGAGCGCTGACGACGGGCCTGATCGCGGGGCTGGCGGCGGCGGACGCGGTCGCCAGCTTCGCGCTGGGGTTCGGCAACACCATGGGCGGCGTCGGCATCCTCATCGGCCTCGGCGCGATGTACGGCAAGCTCCTCGCCGACTCGGGCGGCGCGGACCGCATCGTGGACACCCTCATCGCCCGCTCGAGCACTCGCGCGCTGCCCTGGATGATGGGCTTCGTCGGCGCGCTGATCGGGCTGCCGATGTTCTTCGAGGTCGGGCTCGTGCTGCTGATCCCGGTCGTGATCCTGGTCGCCCGCCGGAGCGGTCTGCCGCTGATGAAGGTGGCGATCCCGACGCTCGCCGGCCTCTCGGTGATGCACGGCCTCGTCCCGCCCCACCCCGGACCGCTGGTCGCGATCGACGCGCTCGGCGCGAACCTCGGCGTGACCCTCGCGTTCGGCGTCCTGGTCGCGATCCCCACCGTCGTCGTCGCCGGCCCGCTCTTCGGCCGGGTCGCCGCCCGCTGGGCGCCGGTGGAGACGCCGCCGCTCTTCGGCGAGGGCGCGGGCGAGACGCGCGAGCACCGCCCGGGCTTCGCCGCCGCCGTCGCGAGCATCCTGCTGCCGGTCGTGCTGATGCTGGGCAAGGCGATCGCCGACATCGCGGCCCCCGGATCCACGGACGCCTGGAAGGGCGCCCTCGACTTCCTCGGCACACCGACCATCGCGCTGGGGATCGCGCTCCTGGCCGGTCTGGTCCTGCTCGGACGCGGCGGCCGGATGAACCGCACCGAGCTGCAGGCCTCGCTCTCGAGCTCGCTGCCGCCGATCGCGGGCATCCTGCTCATCGTCGGCGCGGGCGGCGGTTTCAAGCAGGTCCTCGTCGACACCGGGATCGGCGGGGTGGTCGCCCAGCTCGCGGAGGGGAGCGGCGCCTCGGCGCTGCTGCTCGCCTGGCTCGTGGCCGTCGTGATCCGCGTCGCCACCGGCTCCGCGACCGTCGCCACCGTGACCGCCGCAGGGATCTTCCAGCCGCTGACCGAGACCATGGACGGGCCGATGGTCGCCCTCATGGTGCTCGCGATCGGCGCCGGCTCGGTGTTCCTGTCGCACGTCAACGACGCCGGGTTCTGGCTGGTGAAGGAGTACCTCGGGCTCAGCATCGGCCAGACGCTCAAGACCTGGACCGTGATGGAGTGCCTGGTCTCGGTGACCGGGCTCGCCGGGGTCCTCCTGATCGGTCTCTTCGTAGGAGGTATCTGATGACCGCTCTTCCCACCGTCCCCGTCCGCGCCGTCGTCGTCATGGGCGTCTCCGGCAGCGGCAAGTCGACCGTGGCGTCGCTCCTGGCGCGCCGACTGGGCTGGGAGTTCCTCGAGGGGGACGACCTGCACCCGCAGGCGAATGTCGACAAGATGCACGCCGGCATCCCGCTGACCGACGAGGACCGGGCGCCCTGGCTGGCCGAGATCGCCCGCGTGGTGGACCAGCGGATCGCCGAGGGCGGCTCGGTCGTCGTGACCTGCTCTGCCCTGCGCCGCCGCTACCGCGACGTCCTGCGCCGCGACGACCTCGTCTTCGCGCACCTCGCGGGATCGAGGGACCGTATCGCCGGGCGGCTCGCCTCGCGGGTCGGCCACTTCATGCCGACCACGCTGCTCGACTCGCAGTTCGAGGCGCTCGAGCCCCTCGGCGACGACGAGCTCCACGTCACGGTCGACGTGGGCGGCGCTCCGGAGGAGGAGATCGCCGAGATCCTCGGGGGGCTCGGCCTCGCGCCCGCGGGCGCCTAGAGCAGCAGCGACTCCACCGGCACGGCCGGGAGGCCGAAGGCCGCGGCGACGGCGGTGTTCGTCACCCGGCCGTCGTGGGTGCTCAGGCCGCGGGCGAGCGCCGGGTCGGCGGCCAGGGCGGCCCGCCACCCGCGGTCGGCCAGCGCGAGCGCGTAGGGGAGCGTCGCGTTGGTGAGCGCGCGGGTCGAGGTCTCGGGGACGGCGCCGGGCATGTTCGCGACGCAGTAGTAGACGCTCCGGTGCACGGGGAACACCGGGTCGTCGTGCGTGGTCGGACGCGAGCCCTCGAAGCAGCCGCCCTGGTCGATCGCGATGTCGACCAGCACCGAGCCCGGCTTCATCGTGGCGACCATCTCGTCGGTTACCAGCTTGGGCGCCTTGGCGCCCGGGATGAGGACGGATCCGATCACGAGGTCGGCGTCGGCCAGCTGCGCGGCGATCTCGTAGGCCGAGGAGGCGCGGGTCTGGATCGCGCCCTGGAAGCGGTTCTCGAGCTGCGCGAGGCGGGGGAGCGAGAGGTCGACGATCGTGACGTCGGCCCCCATGCCGAGGGCGTTGGCCGCGGCGTGCTCGCCGGCCGTGCCGCCGCCGATCACGACGACCTTCGCCTTCGGAGTGCCGGGGACCCCGCCGAGCAGCGTGCCCCGTCCGCCGACGGCGCTCATGAGGTGGTACGCGCCGACCGTGATCGACAGGCGCCCGGCGACCTCGCTCATCGGCGAGAGCAGCGGCAGCCGCCGGTCGTCCAGCTGGACCGTCTCGTAGGCGATGGAGGTCGTCCCGGCGGCGAGCAGCGCATCGGTGCACGGGCGGGAGGCGGCGAGGTGGAGGTAGGTGAAGAGCACCTGGTCGCGGCGCATCCGCGGGTACTCGGCCTCGATCGGCTCCTTGACCTTGAGGACCAGCTCGGATTCGCCCCAGACCTCATCGGGCCCGTCGACGACGCGGGCGCCGGCGCGGCGGAAGTCGTCGTCCGACACGCGGGAGCCCAGGCCCGCGCCGGCCTCGACCAGGACCTCGTGGCCGCGGCGCACCAGCTCGTGGACGCCGGCCGGAGTGGCGGCGACCCGGTTCTCGTTGTTCTTGATCTCGGTGGGGATCCCGACGCGCACGGCGGCTCCTTCGCTGCGGCCCGCGGGGCGGGCGGTGGGCGCCGATCCTGCACCGGCTCTGCCCCCATCGTGCGAAGATCGTGCCCGGAGCGGAGGAACTCCGCAGGATCGGTCGGAAGTCACCGCACGGGCCGAAGGTTCGTCGGCGGAGTGAGGGAGCGGGCGCATGCCACCGAAGGATCTGCACGACCTCGACGACCTGGATCCGGTCGACCGGACCCTGGTGCGCCTCCTCCGCGCCGACGCGCGGACGCCCAACAGCCGGCTCGCCGAGCGCGCCGGCATCGCCCCGTCGACCTGCGTCGCACGCGTCCGGGGCCTCGTCGAGCGCGGCGTCATCACCGGCTTCACCGCCGAGCTCGACCCGGCGGCGCTCGGCCTGACCCTGCAGGCGCTGATCAGCGTCAGCATCCGTGTCGGCCAGCGCCAGGCGATCACGCGCTTCGCGGAGGAGATCCGCGCGCTGCCCGAGGTGGTCCAGGTGTTCTTCCTCGGCGGGTCGGAGGACTTCATCATCCACGTCGCGGTCCGCGACTCCAGCGACGTGCGGGACTTCGTGGTCTCGAACCTCTCGGCGAACCCGGCGGTGGCCTCGACGCGCACGAGCCTGGTGTTCGACCACCACCGCAAGGGCCCGGCGGTCCCCGAGTAGCGCGAGCCGGCGCGGGCCCGAGCGGCCGCTCGGCCCGCGCCCGTCCCTCGGGGCTAGTGCGCCCCGGGGTTCACGTCGCCGCCCCCGCGCTGCATGAGGCCGGGGATGCGCTTGGCGAGCCCCGGGATCGCCTCGTCCGAGATCGAGATCCGCGTGTCGCGCAGGCGCTGGCGCAGCAGGGTCTCGACGTCCTCCTCCGGTCGCAGCTCGGCGTCGCCGGCGACCTGCAGCAGCACGCCGCGCAGCTTCTCGTCGAGCTGCGCGTCGTCGCTGCCGTGCTGGATCGGGTGGTCCTGGGATGCGTTCGTCATGCCTCCATGCTGGCACCGGCGACCCCGAGCCGAGAGGACTTGCGCCGCGGCAGGATGGTCGCATGCCGTTCACCCGCGCCGAGCTCGCAGCGTTCCAGGACCGCACCGTCGAGGACCTGCTGGGCGACGACGTCCGGCTCCTCTTCGTCGGCATCAACCCGGGACTGTGGACCGCCGCCACCGGCGCGCACTTCGCCCACCCCGGCAACCGCTTCTACCCGGCGCTCGTCGCGGCCGGGATCCTCGAGCGCGCGCCGCGCGTGTCCGAGGGGATGAGCGCCGCGGACCGCGCGGAGCTCGTCTCCCGCGGCGTCGGCATCACCAATCTCGCCTCCCGGGCGACCGCCCGCGCCGACGAGCTGACCGCGGAGGAGCTGCGCGAGGGCGCTCAGCGGCTGGTCGCCACCGTGGAGCGGGTGCGTCCCCGGGCCGTCGCGGTCGTCGGCATCACCGCCTACCGGATCGCGTTCGGACGCCGCAGGGCGGTGCAGGGCAGGCAGGAGGAGGACGTGGCGGGCGCGCCGCTCTGGGTGCTGCCGAACCCGAGCGGCCTGAACGCGCACGACACCGTCGCCTCGCTCGGGCGCGCCTACCGCGAGCCGGCGCTCGAGGCGGGGATCGTCTCTTCCGACGCGCTCCTGCCCGGGGACGTCGGACCCCGCCCGCAGGAATAGCCGTCGACCCCCGGAGGTTGCAGAAGTCCATGAGTATGCATGAAGTCAAGTTCGGCGTCGACACGTTCGGCGACGTCACCGCCGGCCCCGACGGCGCCCCGCTGCCGCACGGCCAGGTCCTCCGCGACGTGGTCGAGGAGGGAGTCCTGGCCGACCGGGTCGGCATCGACTTCTTCGGGATCGGCGAGCACCACCGCGCCGACTTCGCCGTGAGCGCACCGGACGTCGTGCTCGCCGCCATCGCGGCCCGCACCGAGCGCATCCACCTCGGCTCCGCCGTGACGGTCCTCTCCTCGGACGACCCGGTGCGCGTCTACCAGCGCTTCGCCACCCTCGACGGACTCTCCGGCGGCCGGGCCGAGGTCATCCTCGGCCGCGGCTCCTTCACCGAGTCCTTCCCGCTCTTCGGCTACGACCTCGCGCAGTACGAGGTCCTCTTCGAGGAGAAGCTCGACCTCTTCCACGCTCTGATAAAGGGCGGCCCGGTCACCTGGCAGGGCACGACCCGCCCCGCGCTCACCGAGCAGAGCGTCTACCCGACCCTCGACAACGGCACTCTCCGCACCTGGATCGGCGTCGGCGGCAGCCCCGAGTCGGTCGTCCGCGCCGCCCGGTACGGCTTCCCGCTCGTCCTGGCGATCATCGGCGGCTCGCCGGCCCGCTTCCGCCCCTACGTCGACCTCTTCGGCCGCGCGCTCGACCAGCTCGAGCAGCCCCGCCTCCCGGTCGCCGTGCACTCGCCCGGCTTCGTCGCCGACACCGACGAGGAGGCGCGCGAGCTGTACTTCCCGCACCACAAGGCGATGATGGACGCCATCGGCCGCGAGCGCGGCTGGTCCCCGATGACCCGCGAGCGCTTCGAGGAGGAGGCCGGCCCCGACGGCGCCATCCACCTCGGCTCGCCCGAGACGGTCGCCCGGAAGATCGCGCGAACGGTCGAGGCCCTGGGCATCGACCGCTTCGACCTCAAGTACAGCGCCGGGACGTTGCCGCACCCGGCGATCATGCGCAACATCGAGCTCTACGGCACGCAGGTCATCCCGCGGGTGCGCGAGCTGCTCGCGCACTGACCCCCGCCGGGCGCCCGTTCCCCCGCTGGGCGCTCGGCGCGTTCCGAGCCGACGCGGTGCGCGCTCCCACCGGGCGCCCGGCCCGCGTCGATACACTCGGAACCCCCCCGCCCCGACCCTCCCGGAAGCACATGCCCGACAGCCACGCCGCCCGCACCCCCTACGAGGTGCTGGGCGTCGCCGCCACCGCGTCCGACGACGAGCTCCGCCGGGCGTACCGGCTCCGCCTCCGCGAGACCCATCCGGACACGGGAGGCGACGCCGCGTCGTTCCACGCGGTGCAGCTCGCCTGGGAGCGGATCGGCAGCGCCTCCGCCCGCGGCGACTACGACCGAGGCGCTCCCGCCCCCGGGAGGTCCTCCCCGCAGTCGCCGTACACCGGCTCGCCGCGCCCGCAGACCGCCTCGGCCGTGCGCGCCCGCTCCTACGGTCACCCGGGAGGCGCGGCGCGCGAGTACTACCTGCGCCTGGTGCGCGAGTGGCTCGGCCGCGGCGTCGAGACCGAGGACCCCTTCGACCCGGCGATCGTCCGCTCCGCTCCTCGCGAGATCCGCTCCTGGCTCGCGAAGGCTCAGGCCGAGGAGGCGACGGCCGCGCTCGTCGGCGCGCTCGGCATCGCCTACACGATCTGGAACGACGTCGCGGTCGGCGACGGCGGGCTCAAGATCGACCACCTCGTGCTCGGGCCGGCCGGCCTGCTCGCGCTGACCTCCGCCGACTGGGGCGACCCGGTCCGCTTGAAGAAGGGCGAGCTGGAGGGCCCCGGGATCGCCGAGGACGAGAAGCCGATCGCCTCGCTCGCGAAGGCCGCGCGCCGTCTCGGCCGCGAGCTGGGCGTCCGCTTCTCGACGAGCGTCGTGGTCGTGCCGGACGACGCGCTGGAGCAGCCGTTCGAGCAGGTCGAGCGCGGCAGGCACCAGGGCGCCGTCGTCATCCGCCGCTCGCTGCTGCCGCAGCTGCTGCGCTCCGGCACGGACGACCCGCGGCTCGGCGGGTACGGCGAGTCGTTCGAGGTCCGCACCCGCGTGCAGAACCGCATCCGCTTCGTCTGACGCCGCGCTAGCCGCCGCTCGCGACCGCGGCAAGGGGTTAGCGCGCATCCGGCGCCCCGCCCACCATGGGACGTGCCCTCGGGCATCCACGACGAGCGGAACGAGGACGGACGATGGTGCGATTCGGATACACCCTGATGACCGAGCAGAGCGGACCCAAGCAGCTGGTGGGCTACGCGGTCGACGCCGAGAGGCTCGGCTTCGAGTTCGCGGTCTCGAGCGACCACTACTCGCCGTGGCTGACCGAGCAGGGGCACGCCTCCTACGCCTGGACGCTGCTCGGAGCGGTCGCGCAGGCCACGTCGACCATCGACCTCACGACCTACGTCACCGCGCCGACCATCCGCTACCACCCGGCCGTGGTCGCGCAGAAGGCCGCGACGCTCGCGATCCTCTCCGACGACCGCTTCACGCTCGGCCTCGGCTCGGGCGAGAACCTCAACGAGCACGTCGTCGGCGAGGGCTGGCCCTCGGTCGCCGTGCGCCAGGACATGCTCGAGGAGGCCGTCCACCTCATCCGCGAGCTGCACACCGGCGAGCTGGTGACCTGGGAGGGCGAGTACTTCCGCGTCGACTCCGCCCGCATCTGGGACCTGCCGGACAAGCCGGTCGAGATCGGCCTGGCGGTCTCGGGGGAGAAGTCGATCGCCCGCTTCGCGCCGATCGGCGACCACCTCATCACGACCGAGCCCGACGCCGAGCTGATCTCGCAGTGGACCGCGGTCCGCGGTGCGGACGCCGCCCCCTCGCGCACGATCGGCCAGATCCCGATCTGCTGGGCGCCGGACAAGGAGCAGGGAGTGGCGCTGGCCCACGAGCAGTTCCGCTGGTTCGCCGGCGGCTGGGCGGTCAACTCCGATCTGCCGACCCCCGCCGGCTTCGCCGGAGCGAGCCAGTTCGTGCGCCCGGAGGACGTCGCCGAGCAGATCGCCTGCGGCCCCGACCTCGACGAGCTCGCCCAGAGCTTCGTGCCCTACATCGAGGCGGGCTTCACCGACATCGCCCTCGTCCAGGTCGGCGACGAGCTGCAGCAGCGGTTCCTCGACGAGGCGGCGGAGGGGCTCCTGGAGCGCCTGCGCGCGCTCGCCCCGTGAGGCCGCTGCCGGGTCGCGCGGTCAGAATCCGCGGAGGCGCTCGATGTCGCGCCGGTCGCGCTTCGTCGGGCGGCCCGCTCCGCGGTCACGGACGATCACGCCCGGCGCGGACTCCCGGGGTGGCGGCGGGGGCGTCCGGTCCTCCATGCATTCGGCGGCCACCGGCGCACCGACCCGCTTGACCACGAGTCCGCGGACGATCAGCTCCCGGTCGAAGCCGCCGATCCGGGCGCGGACCTCATCGCCCACCCGCACGGTCTGCGCCGCCTTGGCCCGCTCGCCGTTGACGCGGATGTGGCCGGCCCGGGCCGCGGTCGTCGCGGCGGAGCGCGTCTTGTAGATGCGCACCGCCCAGAGCCACGCGTCCACCCGCACGGCACCGGTCACCGGGATCTGCATCCACCCAGTCTACGAACGGCGCCCGCTCGCCACCCACCCCGCGGTCCTACACTGGCCGCCGACAAGGAGGTTCCCATGAACCGAGACGACAGCATCTACACCGGAGCGGACGACGCGCTGCGGAGCGGCGACGACCGCATGGTCGCGGCGAACGACAGCTCCGGAGCCGGCGGAACCCGCGGCGACGTCGGCATGAGCACGACGAGCGGCGAGGGCACCGGGGTCCCCACCCGCGGCGCGCCTCCGCAGAGCGGATCCCCGTCCGAGCTGCGCCCCACCGGCTTCCCGCACGCGGGCCTGGAGTTCTCGCTCGTCCCGTCCGGGCACGAGGAGTGGCGGATCGAGCACCCGGGCGGTCGCACCGTCGGCGTCCTCGCCGTCATCTCGCACGCGGGCGAGGAGTCGGAGGCCGTGTTCGTCACGCGCCGCGTCGGCTCCGAGGACGCCGTGGCCGAGGGCACCGACTGGCGCGGCATCGTCTCGGCCGTGATCAACGACGAGGCGGCGGACGAGCGCGATCCGGTCCAGCTCGACCCCACCGTCGAGCACGTCCGCGGCGGACTGATCAGCCGCGGCCCCGCGGACGTCGACGGCCTCTCCTGAGCCCTCTTCTCCTCCGGGACGCCGTCCGCGCTCGGCGCGGGGCGTCCCACGGGGAGGATCGGAGTCTCAGCGGGCGAGCAGCGCGGCGTTGATCCGGGCCGAGAGGTCGGCGTCGACGCGGCGGTCGGTCCCGTCGACGGCGCGGACGGGAGCGGCGTTGCGCGCGCTCGAGACCAGCCACGCCGCGTCCGCCGCCTCCAGATCGCCCGAGCGCAGCGGACGCACCGCCGTCCCGAGGCCGAGGCCCGGCGCGAGCGCGAACAGGTCGGCCTGCGTGGTGCCGGGCAGCAGCCCGAGGCTCGGCGGAGGAGTCACGAGCTCCCCGCCCGTCAGCAGCACGAGGTTCGAGGTCGGCCCCTCGAGCAGGTAGCCGTCGCTCGACACGAACAGGGCGTCGTCGGCACCGCGCCGGGCGGCCTCCCGCACGGCCGCACGGTTCACCGCGTACGAGAGCGTCTTCGCGCCGGCGAGCAGCCAGGGGGACGTCGACTGCACGTCCGAGCGCAGCCCGCGGTCCAGCAGCACTACGCGCACGCCGTCGCGGCGGGCCGGGCCGAAGTCCGGGCTGGTCTGGACGAAGACGACGCCGGTGGGCCGCCCGCCGCCCTCGACGCCGCGGGTCAGGATCGTCTTCACCATCGCCTCGGCGACGGGCGGGTGCGCGGCCACCGCCGCTCCGATCGCCTCGAGCCAGGCGGGCCGGTCCGGCCGGGGCAGGTCGAGCATCCGGGCCGAGCGCTCGAGGCGGTCCAGGTGCGCGTCGAGCGCCTGCAGCCGTCCGTCGACCAGGTTGATCGTCTCGAACACGCCGTCGCCGCGGGTGAAGCCGAGGTCGGTGACGTCCAGATCGCCGCGCCCGCTCGGATCGATGCGGTGCGCGGGTCCTCCCGGCGAGTGCGCCTCGGCGTCGAGGGAGGGTCGGTCGAGGACGACGAGGGTCTCAGCGGGCATGGGCGGTGCGGTCCTTCCGGGAGCGGCGGCGGGGGGAGAAGCGGAGCAGCGCGATCGTCAGCAGGGCGCCGATCAGGGAGCCGCTGCCGTTCGAGACGAGGTCCTGCACGTCGGAGACGCGGGTCGGCAGCCACAGCAGCTGCGCGGTCTCGACGGCCGCCGACACGGCGAGCCCGATGACGGCGGCCCACAGGCGGCGACCCGCCGGCAGCTGCGCGGCGATCAGCGCACCGAGCGGCACGAAGAGCAGCACGTTCGCAGTGAACTCCGCCACGTCGAAGTCGAACCAGCCGGTGAGCGGCGTGGAAGCGAGGAAGGCGATGATCCCGCGGATCAGCGCGTTGGGCTCCCCGGCCGGGTAGGGCGCGGGCGTCAGCGTGATCAGGGCGATCAGCGCGAGCCAGGCGAGCGTCGCGAGGCGGAGGGGTCTCGAGCGGCGCATCGTCCGATTCTGCCAGCCCGTCGGGGTCGGGCGCGGCGGGCGCGGTGTGGGAGGCTGGAGGGCATGACCAGCGAGGACCCCGGCGCGGACGCCGTGCTCCCGCGCCACCCCTTCGACGCGTCGCTCGGCGACGGCTGGGTCGAGATCGGCGACGGACGCCGCTTCTGGGGGCGCTTCGGCGCCGCCGGCCTCCTCCTGCGCGATCCGTCGGGACGCGTCCTGCTCCAGCACCGCGTCAGCTGGAGCCACTTCGGGGACACCTGGGGGCTGCCCGGCGGCGCCCGTCACCCCGAGGAGACGGCCTTCGAGGCGGCCCTCCGGGAGTCGGAGGAGGAGGCGGGCGTCCCCGCCGACCTGATCCTGCCCGTGCTCTCCAGCGTCGTCGTGATCGGACCGTGGAGCTACTCCACAGTCCTGGCCGAGTCCCGCGAGCACTTCACTCCCCGCATCAGCGACGCCGAGAGCACCGAGCTGCGCTGGGTCGCCCCCGACGAGGTCGACTCCCTGCCGCTGCACCCGGGCTTCGGAGCGGCCTGGCCGGGCCTGCGCGCGCTCGGCTCCTCGATCCCGGTGCTCGTCGTGGACGCCGCCAACGTGGTCGGCTC
Organism: Rathayibacter sp. AY1B7; assembly: GCF_002932735.1. Lineage (NCBI taxonomy): Bacteria > Bacillati > Actinomycetota > Actinomycetes > Micrococcales > Microbacteriaceae > Rathayibacter > Rathayibacter sp. AY1B7. The sequence continues at coordinate 46,404 of NZ_PSWK01000022.1, read as the reverse complement.
ACGCCCCGACGGCTGGTGGCGCGACCGAGCCGGCGCCGCGGAGCGCCTCCTCGCCTCCCTGGCCCGCCTCGCGGAGGCCGGCGTCCCCGGCCGTCTCCTGGGGATCGACGCCGACACGGTCTGGCCGCGCATCGCCGTGGTGCTCGAGGGAGCGGCGCGCGCCGCCCGTCCGGAGCCGGGCGCTCTCATGGAGCGGCTGACGGTCCACGCGGCCGACGGCTCGGGCGACGACGCGATCGTCGAGCTGGTCGGCGCGCTCGAGACCGCGGTCGTCGTGACGGCCGACCGGGGGCTGGCCGCCCGCGTCGAGGCGCTCGGGGCCGCCGTGGTCGGTCCGCGGTCGCTGCTCGACCTCCTCGATCCCGCCCGGGAATAGGCCGCGGGGGCACCCGGTTGCATCCCCCATGGCTACGACTGCGATGACCCTCGACTCCCACGACCAGACGATCGCCGACGGCATCGTCCTCATCGACTTCTGGGCCGACTGGTGCGGCCCGTGCAAGCAGTTCGCTCCGGTCTTCGAGGCCACGAGCGAGAAGAACGCCGACATCACGTTCGCGAAGGTCGACACGGAGGACCAGCAGCAGCTCGCCGCGAGCTACGGCATCTCCTCCATCCCCACCCTCGTGGTGTACCGCGACGGCATCCCGCTGATGGCTCAGCCCGGCGCCCTGCCCGCCCCCGCGCTCGACAACCTGATCGAGCAGGTCCGCGGCCTCGACATGGTCGAGGTGCGCCGCCAGTACGAGGAGGCGAAGGCCGCTCAGGAGGCCGGCGCCGCTCCGCAGGCCTGATCCGCGCGGCGCTTCGATCCGCTCCGCAGGCGGGAGGCGCCCGCAGACGCACGAGAACCCCCGGCAGCCGTGAGGCCGCCGGGGGTCCGTCGTTCCGAGCCGCGATCAGCCGGTGTTCTGCAGACCCGCCGCGACTCCGTTGACCGCGAGCAGGAGCAGCCGCTGGTTCTGCTCCGTCCCGGATCCGCCCGGGTCGGTGCGGAGCGCCTTCAGTGCGCGCAGCTGCAGGAGCGAGAGCGCGTTGACGTACGGGGTGCGCAGGCGCACGGCACGGCCGAGCACGCGGTGGCCCGTGAGCAGGCTCTCCTCGCCGGTGATCGAGAGCACCCACCGGCGGGTGAGCGCCATCTCGTCGAGCACGAGTCCGGCGAGGCCGTCGCGGGAGTCGAGGGCGAGGTACCGGCGGGCGATGCCCTCGTCGGTCTTCGCGAGCGACATCTCGACGTTGTCGACCATCGTCGTGAAAAGCGGCCAGGAGGCGTAGGCCTCGCGGAGCAGGTCGAGGTCACCGACGGCCTCGAGCGCGCTGCCCAGCCCGAACCAGCCGGTCAGGTTGACGCGGGCCTGGGTCCAGGCGAAGACCCACGGGATCGCTCGCAGGTCCTCGAGCGACTCGACGGAGAGGCCGCGGCGGGCCGGACGCGAGCCGAGGGCGAGCAGGCCCACCTCCTCCTGCGGGGTGACCCGGGCGAACCACGGCGCGAAGCCGTCGGCCTTCACGAGCTCGAAGAAGCGGCGGCGCGACTCGCGGTCCATCGTCGCCGCCACCTCGGCGAAGCGCTCCGCGGCGCCCGCGTTGCGCTCGCCGACCGCGGGGGAGGAGGCGAGCAGCGTCGCTCCCGCCACCTGCTCAATGTGCCGGGTGGCGATGTCCGGGTTGCCGTAGCGGGCGAAGATGACCTCGCCCTGCTCCGTCAGCTTGAAGCGGCCGTCCACCGATCCGGGCGGCTGCGCGAGGACGGCCCGGTTGGCCGGCCCGCCGCCGCGGCCGAGCGCTCCGCCGCGACCGTGGAACAGCGTGAGCACGATGCCCTCGTCGGCCGCCCACTGCGCGATGCGCGCCTGCGCGTCGTAGAGCGCGAGCGTCGCCGAGACCGGTCCGACGTCCTTCGACGAGTCGGAGTAGCCGAGCATCACCTCGAGCCGGTTGCCGGTGGCCGCGAGGCGCGCCTGCACCTGGGGGAGGCGGATCATCTCGGCGAGGATGTCGGTCGAGGCGTCGAGGTCGGCGAAGGTCTCGAAGAGCGGGACCGCGTCGATGATCGGCGGCTTGCCGTCGGTCGCCGCCTCGGCCAGTTCGAAGACCGTCCGCAGGTCGTCGGCCGACTGCGTGAAGGAGACGATGTACCGCCTCGCCGCGTCGGTGCCGAAGCGCTCCTGGACCTTCGCGATCGCCCGGAACACCGACAGGACCTCGAGGCCGCGCTCGTCGAGCTCCTCGCCGGCGCGGATCGCGGCGATCGTCTCGCGGTGCACCTTCGAGTGCTGGCGCACCTCGATCTCGGCGAGGTGGAAGCCGAAGGTCTCGAGCTGCCAGACGAAGTCCTGGAGGTCGCCGAAGGCGGCGCGGACGTCCTCGGCCTCGACCAGGGACTCCTGGAGGGTGCGCAGCTCGGCCAGCAGCTCGGCGGCGGCGGAGTAGGCCAGCGGCCCCTCGGAGCGGGTCGCGGCCAGGCGCTCGGCCGCGAAGAGCAGGACGCGGCGGTGCGCCTCGTTGGGCGAGCGCTCGGCGATGTCGGCGGCGAGCTCGGGAGCCCGCTCGACGCAGGAGGCCCAGAGCGCCTCGACGGCGGCCGACGGGGGAGTGGTCGACGCGTCGAGGGTCAGCGCGCGGCCCACGCGGCGGGCGACCCGCTCGAGGCCCATGAGGACGTGCTCGGAGGCGATGTCCACCGCAGCGAGGGTCGTCTCGGCGGTGACGAAGGGATTGCCGTCGCGGTCGCCGCCGATCCAGGTGCCCAGGCGGACGAAGGCCGGTGCGACCGGAGCCCGGGTGCCCGAGCCCTCGCCGAGCAGAGCGTCGTCGAGGCGGCGGTAGACGCGGGGGAGCACCGAGAACAGCGACTCGTCGAAGACGCTCATCGCGGTGCGCACCTCGTCGAGGGGAGTGGGCTTGGACTCGCGCAGCGGAGCGGTGCGCCACAGCGTGTCGACCTCGGCCAGCAGCCTGCGGCGGATCTCCACCAGCACGACGCCGCCCATGCGCGGGTCGTCGCGCTGCTCGAGCAGGTCGCTGATGCGGCGGATGGTCGAGGCCACTGCGCGGCGGCGCGCCTCGGTCGGGTGCGCCGTGAGGACCGGGCGGAACTCCAGTCGGGACAGGCGCGCGAACGCCTCGTCCTCCCCGAGCTCCCCGGTCAGCCGGCGCATCGAGGCGAGGATCGAGTCCTCGGGCGACTGCGCGCCGGCGTCGGCCTCGCGCCGGCGCAGCACGCGGACGCGGTGGAACTCCTCCGCCACGTTGACGAGGTGGAAGTAGCAGGTGAACGCCCGGGCGACCTCCTCGGCGCGCTCGAGCGTGAGCGAGGCGACGAACTCCTCCGCCTCCGCGGTCCCGGCGGCGTCGCCGCTGTCGTAGGCGCTGATCGTGAGCGCGCGCAGGCGCTCCACGTCCTCGTAGAGGGAGGGCTCGCCCGACTCGCGGAGCACCTGGCCGAGCAGCTCGCCCAGCAGGTGGACGTCGGCGCGGATCCTCTCGTCGAGCGGAGGCGCGGTCGTCCCGTCGGCGGAGGAGGGGGCGGTGGCGGAGGCGGGTGCTGCGGTCGCGGCGGACGCGTCGGAGAACGGATGCACGGGAGAGACCTTAGCGGCGGTGCGTATCGAGCACATGACGCCTGCGTCACGATCCGAACTGGAATGATCGAGGGGTGACCGTGACAACCGCACCCCCCGCTCCCGCCGTCCAGACCGAGCAGGCGGCACCCCATGTCGTCGTGCTGTTCGGCGCCGTCGGCGACCTGGCCCGGCGCAAGCTCATCCCGGGGATGGCCCACCTCGCGCTCTCCTCCCTCGCACCGGACCTGCAGATCGTCGGCACCTCGCTCGAGGAGCACGACGACGCCTCGTTCCGCGCCTTCGCGAAGCTGGCCTACGACGAGTTCGGGAGCCGCTCCCTGACGCCGGCGCAGTGGGACGAGTTCGCGTCCAAGCTCCGCTACGTCCCGCAGTCCGCCGGTCCGGCCGCGCTGGCCGCCGCCGTGACCGACGCCGAGGCGGTCCTCGGCCCGGACGTGAGCCGGCTGCACTACCTCAGCGTCCCGCCCAGGGCAGCTCTCTCCGTCGTGCGGATGCTCGCCGAGGCCGGGCTGGTCGAGCGCTCGCGGATCATCATGGAGAAGCCGTTCGGCGTCGACCTCGAGAGCGCGGTCGTCCTCAACGCGGAGCTCCACGAAACCTTCAGCGAGGAGCAGATCTTCCGGATCGACCACTTCCTCGGCAAGGAGCCGGCGCAGAACATCCTCGCCTTCCGCTTCGCCAACGGCCTCTTCGAGCCCATCTGGAACCGCAACTTCATCGATCACGTCCAGATCGACATCCCCGAGCGCCTCACGCTCGACCGTCGCGCCGAGTTCTACGAGTCCACCGGCGCGTACAAGGACATGGTCGTCACCCACCTCTTCCAGGTGCTGGCGTTCATGGCTATGGAGCCGCCGACCGCGCTGGAGCCCCAGGCCATCAGCGAGGAGAAGAACAAGGTCTTCCGCTCGATGCGTCCGCTGAACCCCGAGAACGTGGTGCGCGGCCAGTACATCGGCTACCGCGACGAGCCGGGCGTCGCCGCCGACTCCGAGACCGACACCTTCGTCGCGCTGAAGTGCGAGATCGACAACTGGCGCTGGGCGGGAGTGCCGTTCTACCTCCGCACCGGCAAGCGGATGGCCGAGGGCCAGCGCATCATCTCGATCGCGTTCCGCGAGCCCCCGAAGAGCATGTTCCCGCAGGGCTCCGGAGTCGGTGCCCACGGCCCGGACCACCTCACCTTCGACCTGGCGGACGCCTCGAAGGTCTCGCTCTCGTTCTACGGGAAGCGCCCCGGTCCCGGCATGCGGCTCGACAAGCTGAGCATGCAGTTCGCGCTCCAGGAGACCGACCGCGCGGGCGACGCTCTCGAGGCCTACGAGCGCCTGATCCTCGACGCGATGCGCGGAGACCACACGCTGTTCACCACCGCGGAGGGCATCGAGCGGCTCTGGGAGGTCTCCGCGCCGCTCCTGCAGGATCCGCCGCCCGTCCGTCTCTACGCGCCCGGCTCCTGGGGGCCGAACGCCATCCACCAGCTGATCGCGCCGCACGCCTGGCGCCTGCCGTTCGAGCGGGTCTGGCGCGACAAGCGCTGACCACGCCGCCGTGCGCCCCGCCTAGGCTGGGCGCATGGCGCGCACCGGTGAGGACCGGATCTGGACGGTCCCGAACGTCCTCAGCATGGTGCGCCTCGCCCTGGTGCCGGTGTTCCTCGTGCTCGTGGTCCTCGGTGAGGACGCGCTCGCGCTCCTGACCCTCGTGGTCTCGAGCCTCACCGACTACCTCGACGGCTGGATCGCGCGCCGCTTCGACCAGATGACGCGCCTCGGACGCGTCCTCGATCCGGCCGCCGACCGGCTCTACATCTTCGCCACCGTCCTGGGCCTCGCGGCCCGCGGACTGGTGCCCTGGTGGCTGGTCGCCGTGCTGCTCGCCCGCGACCTGATGCTCGTGGTCCTGGCGGTCGTCCTGGCGAACAACGGCTACGGACCGCTTCCCGTGCACCACCTGGGGAAATTCGCGACCTTCTGCCTCTTCTACGCGCTCCCGCTGATCATGCTGGGGCAGGCGTTCCCGAACCTCGCGCCCGCCTCGCTCCCCATCGCCTGGGCCTTCGCGCTGTGGGGCGCGTTCCTCTACTGGTGGGCCGGGATCGTCTACGCCGTCCAGACGCGGGACCTCGTCCTGGGGGTCCGCACAGGTGCTCAGGGGTCCGACGAGGGTCACGATTCGGATACGCTGACCTGATAGGAGGTACGTCTTGGTCGAGCCCGTCGGTGGAGCATCATCCGCCCAGCACAATTCCGTTCCCGGTGAGCCGTCGACGGAGACGACTCTGACGTTCACCGACGACATCGGTGCCCAGCTCGCCGCTCTCGACAACCGCGCGTCGCGCGAGGAGGCCGAGGCCGTCGGCGCTCTGCCCTCGGGATCCGCGCTGCTGGTCGTGCGGCGCGGACCGAACACCGGCGCCCGCTTCCTCCTCGACACCGACTCCACGACGGTCGGCCGTCACCCCGACGCGGGCATCTTCCTCGACGACGTCACGGTCTCGCGCCGGCACGCCGAGTTCGTCCGCCGCGGCACGGCGTTCGAGGTCCACGACCTCGGCTCCCTGAACGGCACCTACTTCGACGGGGTCCGGATCGAGTCCGCGATCCTCACCGACGGCTCCGAGGTGCAGGTCGGCAAGTTCCGACTCACCTTCTACGCGTCCCGCGCCGACCTCGTCGCCGCTCCGGACGCGTGAGCCGTGGGCCGCTCCTCCGCGCGCGCCCTCCCCACCGGCTCCGCCGCTCTGCTGAGCATCGGGCAGGTGCTGGCCAGGCTGACCAGTGAGTTCCCGGACGTCACCCCGTCCAAGCTGCGCTTCCTCGAGGAGCAGGGGCTCGTCTCGCCGGCCCGCACCGACTCCGGCTACCGCAAGTTCTCGGGCTCCGACGTCGAGCGGCTCCGGATGATCCTCGCTCTGCAGCGCGACCACTACCTCCCCCTCAAGGTCATCCGCGGATACCTCGACGACATCGACGCCGGACGCGAGCCCGCCCTGCCGGCCGGTGTCGGGGGTCCGAGCGCCTCGCTCCTCGGCCCCGCCACGCGGTTGACCCGCGAGGGCCTCGCGGCCGAGTCCGGTGCCACGCCCGCTCTCGTCCAGGAGGCCATCGCCGCCGGGCTCGTGCGGGGCGGCGACGTGTTCGGGGACGAGGCCGTGACGACGCTCAAGGCGCTCGTCGACCTCGGCCGATCCGGTATCGAGCCCCGCCATCTCCGACCGCTCCGCGTCGCCGTCGAGCGCGAGATGTCGCTCATCGAGAGCGTCGTCGCCTCCAGCGCCCGCCGCGGAGAGGCGTCCGGCTCCGCCGGCGCTGCCGAGAACGCGGTGGGGCTCGCGACCCAGCTGGGCACGATCCGCGGGGCGATGGTGCGCAGCGCCCTCTCGCGGATCGCCCGCTCGTGAGGGCCGCGCCGCCGGCCGTCGGGCGGCCCGTGCGACACGCCGCGGCGCCGAGGCCGATGTCGTTCACTCGGCCTGCGCCGGTCGGTACGGTAGGGAGCGCGTTCGGAGGATCCGGCGTCCGGATCCGAGAGGCACAGGGATGAGAGAAGTCAGCCGCGACGTCAGCGGCCAGCGCGACCTCGTCCTGTTCACCGACGGACTGCCCGAGCTCGACGCCGACGCGGGCTACCGCGGGGCCGTCGCGGCGCGCGCCGCGGGGATCACCTACCGGCAGCTCGACTACTGGGCGCGGACCGAGCTCGTCGAGCCCACCGTGCGCGGCGCGTCCGGCTCCGGAACGCAGCGCCTCTACGGCTTCCGCGACATCCTCGTGCTGAAGCTGGTCAAGCGCCTGCTCGACACCGGGATCTCGCTCCAGCAGATCCGCACGGCGGTCAACCAGCTCCGCGAGTCAGGGGTCGACGACCTCGCGCAGACGACCCTGATGAGCGACGGCGCGAGCGTCTACCTCTGCACCTCGAACGACGAGGTCATCGACCTGCTCAGCCGCGGCCAGGGCGTCTTCGGCATCGCCGTCGGCAAGGTCCTCCGCGAAGTCGAGTCGAGCCTCGTCGAGCTCGACCATCAGTCGGTCGACCCGGGCGACGAGCTCGCCCAGCGCCGCGCCTCCCGCCGCGTCGGCTGACCGCCCACCCCTCGCGGGTCGGCCGCGGCCCCGGGGACTCCGGGGTCTCCTCCGCGCGCTCAGCTGATCAGGAGCGGACCTGCCTGCAGCCGTGCTGAGCGGGCAACGGGCGGCACCCGAGTCTCACCGAGCTGGTCGAATGGCGGGCCCCGCCCGCGTGATCCGTCCGCCGGACGCGAGCTCCCCGCCGATCACGCCCGCTAGCATGCGGGTCCGATGACGGGCTCCGTCCGTGTCCCGCCCTGCGGATCCGACGATGGGCTCCGCCCGCGCATCGAGAGCCCGCGCTGAACTCCGACGCCGAGCGTCCGCCGGCGCCGTCCCTGGCACTCCTCGGGCACCGAGCATCGCCCGCGTCCCGAGACCTCGAGCCGGAGGAGTCCGGCGGACCCGCCGGCCCTAGGTCGCGGCGGGGACCTGCTCGCCGATGCGACCGGTGCGGATCACGCGGTCGAGCAGCAGGTCGAAGTTGTGCGCCATCTCCTGAGCGCTCTCCCCGGGCCAGACGTGCACGGGCTTCGCCGCGCCCTGCGCCTGCTGGAGGGAGGTGCGCTCCGGGAGCTGCGGGCTGAGCACGAGCGGTCCGAACATGTCGCGCAGCTCCTTGATCCGGAACTGGTGCTCCAGCGACTGGACGCGGGCGCGGTTGACGATGATGCCCAGCGGCTGGAGGCGCGGGCTGAGTCCGCGGCGGATCTCCTCGATCGCCCGGAGCGCCCGGTCGGCGGCGGCCACCGAGAACAGGCCCGGCTCCGTGACGACGGCGACGCGGTCGCTCGCGGCCCAGGCCGTGCGGGTCAGGGCGTTGAGCGAGGGGGCGCAGTCGATCAGCACGAGGTCGTAGTCGGCCTCGACGCTCGCGAGGGCCTCCTCGAGCTTCCAGATGTCGCGGATGCTGGGGTGCGGCCCGTCGAAGTTGATCGCGGAGGGGCTGCCGATCAGCACGTCGATCGTGCCGTGGTGCTCCTTGGTCCAGCCGGAGGGGGCGATCGCCGAGCGGACGATCTTCTCCTTCGGCGACGTCAGGACGTCGGCGATGTTGAGGTGGCCGGCGACGTTGATGTCCATTCCGGTCGACACGTCGGACTGGGGATCGAGGTCGACGACCAGCGTTCGCAGGCCCTTCGAGAACGCCGCGGATGCAAGGCCGAGCGTCACCGTGGTCTTGCCGACGCCGCCCTTGAGGGAGCTCACGCTGAGTACATGCATGGCTGACTACTTTACGTTCCTCCGGGCGGCAGAACCTAACCGTTCGCTGCACGCGCCGTCCGCGCCGCCTCCGGAAGCGGGCCGCACTAGCAGTCGGAGCGCGCTCCGACCAAGCCGCCCGGCGCGATCCGGGCCCGCCGGTACACTCGTCCTGAGCGGAAGGAGGCTCGTTCGCATGGATGAGCGCAACGACGAACAGCCCGACACCGGCACCGGTCCCACGCCGCGGACCGCCATGGACGCGGCTCGGGAATCGGGTCAGTACTCCCCGCGAGCGAGCGACACCGCTCCGACCCTCCTGCCCGACGGCGTGCGGATCACCCCGCCCGGCCCGCGGCGCCGCTCCACCGCCCCCGCTCCGGTCGAGGACGAGGACGCGATCGACGTCGGCCGCCTCGGCCTGCCGCCCTCGCGCTCGCACGCTCTCGCGCCCCCGGAGCCGAGTCCTGCTCCGACCCCCTCACCGGCTCCCGCTCACCCGTCCGGCGCGAACGGACCGGTCTCGGCGGGGATCCCCGCCCGAGCGGAGTCCGCCGAGAAGCCCGCGGCGTCCGAGTCCGCGGGGGAGCCCGCCGCCGTCCCCACGCGCCGCGACCGCCTCCGCGCCGAGTCCTCGAGCGCCGCTCCCGCCCCGTCCGCGCCGAGCGCCGCCGTCCCCGAGTCGGCGTCGATGCTCACCCCGGACAGGCTCCTGGAGGTCAACCGCAAGACCCGTCCCGCTCCCACGGGCGGCTGGCACCGCTTCCTCTACGGCCTGACCTTCCACACGGTCAACCTCGGCGACTCCGCGAAGGTGAAGGCGTGGAAGGCGATGGACGAGCGGATCGGCCGGCAGTTCGAGGGCGGCACCCGCTTCGTCCCGGTCATGACCCGCAAGGGCGGCGTCGGCAAGACCACGGTCACGACGCTCCTGGGCATGGCCCTCGCCGACGCGCGCGAGGACCGCATCATCGCGGTCGACGCGAACCCCGACCGCGGCACCCTGGCCGAGCGCGTCCCCAAGCAGACGCGGGCGACCGTCCGCGACGTCGTGAACCGCGCGGCCGGCGTGACGGGGTTCACCGAGTTCTCGACGATGGTCTCCCGCGACGAGACCCGCCTCGACGTCCTCGCCTCCGACACCGACCCGCAGCTCTCCGAGGCCTTCGACGAGGACGACTACAACGTGGTCGCCGACCTGGTCGAGCGCTTCTACTCGATCATGCTCACCGACTGCGGCACGGGCATCGTGCACTCGGTGATGCGGCCCACGCTGCAGCGCGCCGACACGGTGGTGATCGTCTCGGGCGGCAGCGTCGACGAGGCCCGCCTGGCCTCCGAGACCCTCACCTGGCTGGACGCGAACGGCTACGGCGCCCTGGTGCGCAACGCGGTCGTCGCGCTCAACACGGCGACGCAGGGCACGAGCCTGGTGAAGCTGGAGGAGATCGAGTCGCACTTCCGCTCCCGTGTCCGCGACATCGTCCGCATCCCCTACGACCCGGTGCTCGCCGCCGGATCCGTGGTGAAGTGGGAGCAGCTGCGCGAGGGCACGAAGGACGCCGCACGCCTGCTCGCCGCGCTCGTGGTCGAGGGCATGCCGGTCCGACGTGTCTGAGCCCCGGGGCTCCGAGGCGGCGTCCGCCGCGTTCCAGGACCGCACCGACGGACCCGACGCGACCACCGACTCCTTCGACTTGATCGTCATCGGGGCCGGCTCCGGCAACTCGATCGTCGGTCCGGAGTTCGACGGCCTGCGGGTCGCGATCCTCGACGACGGGGAGTGGTTCGGCGGCACCTGCCTCAACGCCGGCTGCATCCCGACCAAGATGTTCGTCCATGTCGCCGACGTGATCACCGACGTCGACCAGGGCGGCCCGATCGGCGTCCACTCCCGCCTCCGCCGCCCCGAGTGGGCAGAGGTGCGCGACCGGGTGTTCGGCCGGATCGACGCGATCAGCGAGGGCGGTTTCGAGTACCGCGATCAGCGCTCCCCGAACGTGACCGTCCTCCGCGAGAGCTTCGGCTTCGAGTCGCTCGGAGACGGCGACCGCCCGCACGTCCTCGTCAGCGCCAGCGGTGCCCGCATCAGTGCGCCGCAGGTGGTCGTGGCCGCCGGCTCGCGGCCCAGGCCGCTCCTCGCCGCGTACGAGCCGGACCCCCGCATCCAGGACTCCTCCTCCGTCATGCGGCTCGACGAGCTCCCCGAGCGGATGCTGATCCTCGGCGGCGGCGCGGTGGCCGTCGAGTTCGCCCACGTCTTCTCCTCCTTCGGCACGGCCGTGACCGTCGCCGTCCGCGGCGACCGCCTCCTCCGCGCCCTCGACGAGGACGTCTCGCGCCGGTTCACCGGGATCGCCGCCGAGCGGTACACGGTGCTCACCGGAGTGAGCGCCGAGAGCGTCGACGCCCGACCTGACGGGCTCCGCGTCGCCCTCAGCGACGGCACGACGGTCGAGACCGACCTGCTCCTCGTCGCCCTCGGCCGCGACCCCAACAGCGACACGGTCGCCGCCGCCTCCGTCGGGATCGATCTGCACGAGGACGGCCGGATCAGCGTCGACCCTGAGCAGCGCGTCCTCTCCGGCGGAAACCCCGTGCCCGGCCTCTTCGCCCTCGGCGACGTGTCGTCCCGCTGGCAGCTCAAGCACGTCGCCAACCACGAGGCGCGCCTCGTGGCGCACAACCTCCTGCACCCGGGCGAGCTGCTCTCCGACACCCTCTCGCCGGTGCCCGGCGCGATCTTCGCCCACCCGCAGATCGCCCACTTCGGGCTCACCGCGGCCGAAGCGCGGGACCAGGGCCTGGACGTCGTCACCGTCACCCAGGAGTACGGCTCCACCGCCTTCGGCTGGGCGCTCGAGGACGACTCCAGCGCCTGCCTCCTGGTCGTCGGACTCGACGGCGCCCTCCTCGGCGCGCACATCATCGGGCCGCAGGCCAGTATCCTCATTCAGCCGCTCGTCCAGGCCGCCAGCGCCGGCACCGGCATCCGCGGACTCGCCCGCAGCCAGTACTGGCCGCACCCCGCAGCGAGCGAAGTCGTCGAGAACGCCCTCCTGAGCGCGGAGGAGGCCCTGAGGGAGCGCACCACATGACCGAACGCCAGATCCGCATCTTCGGGGACCCGGTGCTGAAGACCCCGTCCACGACCATCGAGACGGTCGACGCCGGCGTCCGCGGCCTCGTCGAGGACCTCGTCGACAGCGTCCGCCCGCCCGGACGCGCCGGCGTCGCAGCCCCCCAGATCGGCGTCAACCTCCGCGCCTTCAGCTACAACGTCGACGGCGTCATCGGCTACATCCTCAACCCCGAGATCATCGAGCTCAGCGGAGACCCGCAACCGGTCGACGAGGGCTGCCTCTCCGTCCCGAACCTCTGGTACCCCGCGATCCGCTACCCGCACGCGAAGGTCCGCGGCACTGACCTCGACGGCAACGAGATCGTCCTCGAAGGCGACGGCCTCATGGCCCAGGCCCTTCAGCACGAATGCGACCACCTCGACGGACGCCTCTACCTCGACCGCCTCTCCAAGGACGACCGCCGCGCCGCCATGAAGGCCGTCCGGGAATCCGACTGGTTCTGAGTTCGATTCCGGGCCGGTCCCTGCCCGGCCCGGCGCGGTCGGCTTCTCGAGGTGGGCGCGTTCCATGGAGCGTCGTGCGTTCCGCCGACGGGAAAGCGCTGGGACGCGCTTTCCCGGATACGGCTGTGTTGAGGGGGGAGCCGGTCCCTGCCCGGCCCGGCGCGGTCGGCTCAGCGAGGTGGGGGCGTTCCGTAGAGCGTCGTGCGTTTCGCCGACGGGAAAGCGCTGGGACGCGCTTTCCCGGATACGGCTGTGTTGAGGGGGATCCGGTCCTTGCCCGGCTCCGCGCGGTCGGCTTTTCGAGGTGGGGGCGTTCCGTGGAGCGTCGTGCGTTCCGCCGACGGGAAAGCGCTGGGACGCGCTTTCCCGGATACGGCTGTGTTGGTGGGGAGCCGGTCCTTGCCCGGCTCCACGCAGTCGGCCGCTCGAGGTGGGCGCGTTCCATGGAGCGTCGTGCGTTCCGCCGACGGTGAAGCGCTGGCACGCGCTTCACCGGATACGGCTGTGTTGAGGGGGAGCCGGTCCCTGCCCGGCCCGGCGCGGTCGGCACCGCGACAGGGGCGCGTCGAGGAGAGCGTCGGGCGTTCCGCCGACGGGATAGAGCTGGGCGCGCTGTCCCGGAGGCGGCTGCGATCGGGACGGCCTGGTGGTAACGGCGGGAGAGCGCGGGGTCAGCGGAGGGAGATGCCCTCGGTGGCGGGGGCGGCGGAGTAGACGGCGGCGATGGTGTCGGCGAAGTCGGCGAGGATGACGTTGCGCTTGATGCTCATCTTCGGAGTCAGGTGACCGCTCGCCTCCGTGAACTCCCTCGGGAGGATCACGAACTTCCGGATCGACTCGGCGCGGGACACGCGCTCGTTCGCCGCATCGACGGCCCGCTGCACCTCGGCCAGAACGACCGGGTTCACGGCCGCGTCCTCGAGTGAGAGGCCCTTGTCCTGCCCGTTGTTGGCGAGCCACGTCGGCAGCATCTCGGAGTCGAGCGTGACCAGAGCGGCGATGAACGGGCGCTGATCGCCGACGACGACGACCTGGCCGACCAGCGGGTTCGCGCGGATCGGATCCTCCAGCGCCGCCGGAGCGACGTTCTTGCCGCCGGCGGTGACGATGATCTCCTTCTTCCGCCCGGTGACGCGCAGGTACCCGTCCTCGTCCAGGGTTCCGAGGTCGCCCGTGCGGAACCACTCGCCGTCGAACGACTCGGCCGTCGCCGCCTCGTTGTTCCAGTAGCCGCCGAAGACGTCGATGCCGCGCACCTGGATCTCGCCGTCGCCCGCGATCCGGATCGAGACCCCGGGCATCGCCGGGCCCACCGAGCCGATCTTGAACCGCTCGGTGCGGTTGACGGTGGCGGGCGCCGTCGTCTCCGTGAGGCCGTAGCCCTCGAGGATCTTGATGCCGAGGCTGTGGAAGAAGTGCCCGAGCCGGTCTCCCAGCGGCGCCGAGCCGGACACGGCGAAGCGGACGTTCCCGCCCATGGCGGTGCGCAGCTTCGAGTAGACGAGCCGGTCGAAGAGGAGGAACTGCAGCTTCAGAGCGAGCGGCACCGAGCCCGCCTCGAGCGCCATCGAGTGGGCGACGGCGACGTCGGCCGCGCGGCGGAAGATCTTCCCCTTCCCCCCGGCCTCGGCCTTCTGCTCGGCGGAGTTGTAGACCTTCTCGAACACGCGCGGCACGGCCAGGAGGAACGTCGGCTTGAAGGATGCGAGCGAGGGGAGCAGCTGCCTGGTGTCGGCCTGGTGCCCCACCTTCACCCCGCCGTGCACGCAGAGGATCGCGATGAAGCGGGCGAACACGTGCGCCGTGGTGATGAACAGCAGCGTCGACGCGCCGGGCTGGTGGATCAGCTCCGTCAGGGCGACCGCCGAGTTGCGGCTGAGCTCGACGAAGTTCGAGTGCCGGATGATGCAGCCCTTGGGGCGGCCGGTGGAGCCGGAGGTGTAGATGATCGTCGCGATGTCGGTGCCGGTCGCCAGCGAGCGGCGGCGCTCGATCTCGGCGTCCGGCACGTCGACGCCGCGCGCGACGAGCTTGTCCAGATCGCCCAGCCCGATCTGCCAGGCGAGTCGGACCTCGGGAAGGTCGGCGCGGATCTCGTCGAAGCGGGCGAAGTGCTCGGGAGTCTCGACGATCACGGCGTGCGCGCCGGAGTCGGCGAGGTTCCACTGCACCTGCGCGGGGGAGGAGGTCTCGTACACCGGGACGAGGATCCCGCCGGCGAACCAGACGGCGAAGTCGATCAGCGTCCACTCGTAGCGCGTCTTGCAGATCAGCCCGACCTTCTCGCCCGGCTCGAGGCCGGCGGCGACGAAGCCCTTCGCGAGGGCCGTGACCTGGTCGAGGAACTCCTGCGCCGTCACATCGCGCCATCCGTCGCCGTCGGGCAGCGCGAAGAGCGGGCGATCGGGCGTCTCGCGGACTCGGTCCAGCAGGAGGGCGGTCGTGTTGGCCTGGGGATCGGCCGGAACCACCAGGGGGGAATCGAACTGGTCCACGGCAACTCCTTCGGTACCTGAATGAACGTCGTCTCCACCCTACCGGCGCGGCGCAAGCTGTGGATCCGTTCAGGGTAACGATCCAGGGGTGGCTCCGCGAGGAGGGCCGACACGCGTCGCCGGGTCTCGCCGCTGAGCCGCATCGGAGCGCTCGCGGTCACTACACTCGTCCTGGCCGCCGCTCAGGGCGGCCCGCCGACGCTGCCGCGCCGGCGGCGACGGGAAGGCGGTTCGCGTGCACGCGATCGGGATCGACATCGGCGGCACGAAGATCGCCGGAGCCCTGGTCGACGAGTTCGGGGGGATCCTCCGCGAGGACCGTCGGCCCACTCCCGCCGGGCACCCCGAGCTGATCGTCGACGTCGTGGTCGAGATGGTCGAGCATCTGCGCTCCGGCCTGCTCCCGGGAGACGTCTCCGCGGTCGGAGTCGCCGCCGCCGGCTTCATCGACGCCTCGCAGTCGATCGTCTACTACGCCCCGAACATCAACTGGCGCAACGAGCCCTTCCGCGAGAAGCTCTCGGCCCGCATCGACCTGCCGATCATCATCGAGAACGATGCGAACGCCGCCGGCTGGGCCGAGTTCCGCTACGGCTCGGGCCGCCTCGTCAGCGACATGCTGATGCTCACCATCGGCACCGGAGTGGGTGGCGCGATCGTCATCAACGACCGGCTCCTGCGCGGCGGCTTCGGCGCCGCGGCCGAGATCGGGCACATGCGCGTCGTCCCCGGAGGCCTGCCCTGCGGCTGCGGCGCCCGCGGCTGCATCGAGCAGTACGGCTCGGGCCGCGCGCTCCAGCGCTTCGCCGGCGAGCTGGCCGACGCGGGCGGAATCGGCCAGGGCATCGCCGACGCCCGCGCCCGCAACGGCGGCGAGCTGAACGGCCACCTCATCTCCGAGCTGATCACCGCCGGCGACCTCGGCGCCCTCGCGGCGCTGCGACAGCTCGGCCACTGGCTGGGCGAGGCGGCGGCCAGTCTGAGCGCCGTCCTCGACCCGCAGATGTTCGTCATCGGCGGCGGAGTGGCGCAGGCGGGCGACCTCCTGCTGGACCCCATCCGCCAGGCCTACCTCGACAACCTCCCCGCCCGGGGCTACCACCCCGAGCCCGAGTTCCGCATCGCGGAGCTCGTCAACGACGCCGGAGTCGTGGGGGCCGCCGACCTGGCGCGCCTGCACGCGAGCTCCCTCTAGCGGCACCCGCCGCACCCGATCCGCCGCACCGCCGAGGAGCCCGATGTTCTACTGGTTCATGAAGCACATCGTCGCGGGCCCGCTCCTGAAGACGATCTTCCGGCCGTGGGTGGTCGGTGCCGACAAGGTGCCGCAGAACGGCGGCGTGATCCTCGCGAGCAACCACCTCTCCTTCATCGACTCCGTGATCCTCCCGCTGGTGATCGAGCGGAACATGGTCTTCCTCGCCAAGAGCGACTACTTCACCGGCAAGGGCCTCAAGGGCTGGGCGACGCGGACGTTCTTCACCGCCACGGGGATGCTGCCCATCGACCGCTCCGGTGGCAAGGCGTCGGAGGCCTCGCTCAACACGGGCCTCCGCGTCCTCGCGGGCGGCCACGCCCTGGGCATCTATCCCGAGGGCACGCGCAGCCCCGACGGTCGCATGTACCGCGGCCGCACCGGAGTCGCCCGCATGGTCCTCGAGGCCCGCGTGCCCGTCATCCCGGTCGCCATGATCGACACAGCGCGCATCATGCCCATCGGCAAGCGCCTGCCGAAGCTGGGCCGCATCGGCATCGTCTTCGGGGAGCCGCTCGACTTCAGCCGCTTCGAGGGCATGGAGGGCGACCGGTTCATCCTCCGCTCGATCACCGACGAGATCATGTACGAGCTCCTCGCCCTGAGCGGCCAGGAGTACCTCGACGTCTACGCGACCTCGGTCAAGGAGAAGCGCGCGGCCCTCACCCGCTGAGCGCCCGCTCGATGCCGGGGCCCCCTCCCGGCCGAGCGCCCTGCCAGGCGATAAGCTCGTCAACCGCTGCCGTCCGTCCGGACGGCGGCCCTCCGCGCGCCGCTGGCGCCCGTCAGAACCGGGAACACCCTCGTGGTCATCGATCCGAACGAACCGTACGTCCTCGCCGCCCCCTCCGTGGTCGCCGGCCTGGACTATTGGCGCGAGCTCGAGATCAAGCAGCAGCCGCAGTGGCCCGATGCGGAGGCCGTGCGAGCGGCGTCCGCCGAGGTGGCTGCGCTCCCTCCGCTGGTGTTCGCCGGCGAGGTGGACCAGCTGCGCGAGCGTCTCGGAGCCGCGGCCCGCGGCGAGGCGTTCCTCCTGCAGGGCGGCGACTGCGCCGAGACCTTCGCCGGAGCGACCGCCGAGCAGATCCGCAACCGCGTCAAGACCGTGCTGCAGATGGCCGTCGTCCTGACCTACGGCGCGAGCATGCCCGTCATCAAGATGGGCCGGATGGCCGGCCAGTTCGCGAAGCCGCGCTCGAGCGACCTCGAGACCCGCGGCGACGTGACCCTGCCCGCCTACCGCGGCGACATCGTCAACGGCTACGACTTCACCCCGGAGTCGCGCGCCGCGGACCCGCGCCGCATCGTGCAGGGCTACCACACCGCCGCCTCGACGCTGAACCTCATCCGCGCCTTCACGCAGGGCGGATTCGCCGACCTGCGCCTCGTCCACTACTGGAACAAGGGCTTCACCGAGAACCCGCAGAACCAGCGCTACGAGCAGCTGGCCCGCGAGATCGACCGCGCGGTCAAGTTCATGGTGGCGTGCGGGGCCGACTTCGAGGGCATGAAGCGCACCGAGTTCTACACCGGCCACGAGGGCCTGCTGATGGACTACGAGCGCCCCATGACGCGCATCGACTCGCGGACTGGCACGCCGTACAACACCTCCAGCCACTTCATCTGGATCGGCGAGCGCACCCGCGAGCTCGACGGCGCGCACGTCGACTTCCTGTCGCGGGTGCGCAACCCGATCGGCGTGAAGCTCGGCCCGTCGACCACGCCCGAGACGATGCTCGAGCTGATCGACAAGCTCGACCCCGAGCGGGAGCCCGGTCGCCTCACCTTCATCACCCGCATGGGTGCCGGGAGGATCCGCGACGCCCTCCCGCCGCTGCTCGAGGCCGTCAAGCGGAGCGACGCCCTGCCGCTGTGGGTGACCGATCCGATGCACGGCAACGGCCTGACGACGCCGACCGGCTACAAGACCCGTCGCTTCGACGACGTGGTCGACGAGGTCAAGGGCTTCTTCGAGGCGCACCGCGCCGCGGGGACGCACCCCGGCGGCATCCACGTCGAGCTCACGGGCGACGACGTCACCGAGTGCCTCGGCGGCTCGGAGCACATCGACGAGGCGACGCTCGCCACCCGGTACGAGTCGGTCTGCGACCCGCGCCTCAACCACATGCAGTCCCTCGAGCTCGCGTTCCTCGTGGCGGAGGAGCTCCGGGGCCGCGCGATCTGATCCGGCCCCGACCGCCGGTCGAGTCCCCGTCGAGGGGCTCGACCGGCGGCGTCAGGTCGTGATGGTGATCGACAGCTGGATCGTCGTGCCGCGCTGCACGAGATCGCCGGCCTTGTTGGACTGGTTCGTGACCTTGGTCAGCTCGTTCGGCGCCGCGTCGATCAGCGGGCCGAGCGTCGTCAGGGAGTAGCTCCACGACATGTCCGCCGCCTCGAGGGCCGCCTTCGCCTCGTCGCGGTTCATCCCCACGACGTTCGGCACGGCGACGGGCTCGGGCCCCTTCGACACGACGACCGAGACGGTGTCGCCGGTCACGGCGGGCGCCTCCGGGTTCGCCTGCGTGAGGACGACGCCCGCGGCCACGGTGTCGCTCCAGTCCTCGCCGCTGCGGTCGAGGGCGAGACCGGCCGCCTCCGCCTTCGCCGTCGCGTCGTCGATCGAGAGGCCGACGACGTTCGGGATCGGTCCGAGGCTCACCACCATCGCGATGGTGCTGGTCTCGGACATCGTCTCGGGCAGCGCCGATCCGTCCGGCAGCGAGGCGGAGACGACCACACCCGCGTCGACGTCGGCGTCGAAGATCTTCGAGACGTCGCCGACGGTGAAGGAGCCGCCCGTCACCGCGGCGGCAGCGTCGGCCTCCGAGAGGCCGGCGAGCGACGGGACCGGCAGCTGGCGCGGCCCGCTCGAGACGGTCAGCGTGATGACGGAGCCCTTGTGCACCCCCTGCCCGCCGGGCGGATCGGAGCTCACCACCGTCCCCGCGGGCACGGTGAGGTCGGGCGTCTCCTGCGGCTGCACCTCGAAGCCCTGCGCCTGCAGCTGAGCCGTCGCGTCCTGCTGCGACTGGCTGACGACGTCCGGGATCGACACGATCGCGCCGGGTCCCTCGCCGAACCACCAGGCCGTCCCGCCGCCGATGAGCGCCAGGAGGAGGACGACCACCGTGAGCAGGACGCCGCGGCGCCGTCGGACGCGGCGCCTGCTCGCGAGCCGGGCGACGGTGTCGTCGTCCTCGTCGACCACGAGCACCGCTCCGGGGGCCGGCGCCGGGTCGAAGACCGAGGTCTGCCCGGGCTCCGCCGTATCGAAGACGGCCGTCGCGGGCGCCGGATCGGCGACGGGCGCCGGGAGCGGGGTGACCGCCTGCGTGTCGCCGCGGCGGTCGCTCGGTGTGATGCCCATGAGCCGCTCGGCCTCGAGCAGCTGCGCGAGCATGACACCGGCGTCGCGGGGCCGCATGTCCGGGTCGCGCTCGGTCGCCCAGAGGACGAGCTCGTCGAGCGAGGTGGGGACGGAGGCGACCGTCGCGCTGGGGTACGGGACGGAGTCGTTCGCGTGCTGGTACGCGATCTGCATCGGCTGCTCGCCCGTGAAGGGCTGCTCTCCGGTGAGCATCTCGTAGATCATGATCCCGATGGCGTAGATGTCGCTGCGGGTGTCGGCGGTGCCCCGCGTGACCAGCTCGGGGGAGAGGTAGGCGATCGTGCCGAGGAGGGCCTGACCGGAGGCGGTGTTGGCGGAGGCGGCGCGCGCGAGGCCGAAGTCGCCGATCTTGATCCGGCCGTCGTCGGCGAGGAGCACGTTCTCGGGCTTGAGGTCGCGGTGGAGGATCCCGGCGCGGTGCGCGGCGGCGAGACCCGAAAGCACGGAGTGCATGATGTCGACGACCTGCTGGGCGGTCAGCCGGCCGCGCTCCTTGAGCAGGTCGCGCAGGGTGATCCCGGGGAGGTACTCCATCACCAGGTAGGCCATGTCCGAGTCCTGGCCCTGGTCAAAGACGCTGACCACGTTCGGGTGGGCGAGACGGGCGGCGGAGCGCGCCTCCTGGACGAAGCGGTTCTTGAACGTCGCGTCGTCGGAGAGGTGGCCGTGCATGACCTTCATCGCCACGCGGCGCTCGAGGCGCTGATCGTGCGCGAGGTAGACCGTCGCCATGCCGCCGCGGGCGATCCTCGAGCGCACCTCGTACCGGCCGTCGACGAGACGGCCGAGGAGAGGGTCGAGCTGGCTGGTGGTCACGCGACGAGTCTAGGCAAGACCCCCGGGGGAACCGGTGAGCGACGCCCGGGCGGCGCAGGACGGGCCCGACTCCTTCTCCGGGGCGCCCGCAGTTGGCGGCCCTCCGGGCTCGTGGCAGTCTTGACGCGTGACCGACTCGTCCGCTTCCCCCGCCACCTCGACCGATTCCGAGCTCGAGTGGCTGACCGTCCCCGACCTCGTGGAGCTGACCGGGCTCGGCGCCGGCCGGGTCCGCCGCCTCCTCGAGGAGCGCCACCTGCTCGGCACCCGCCGCGACGGCGTGCTGAAGGTCCCCGCCCTCTTCCTCCGCGACGGGGAGCCGATGAGCGAGATCCGCGGCACCGCGATCCTGCTCGCCGACTCCGGCTTCACCGACGACGAGGCGGTCGACTGGATGCTGACGGTCGAGGAGAGCCTGGGCACGAGCCCGATCGTCGCCCTCCGCGCCGGCCGCAAGGCCGAGGTCCGGCGGGTCGCCCAGGCCCTGGCCTGATCCCGCTGGTCCGCTCCTAGGAGGTGCGGACCGTGACCTGGGCGGCCAGCTCGCGCAGCTCCGCCACGCCCTCCGTGCGGAGCGGCGCGTCGGGGAGGACCGCGATCGCCGCTGCCACCTCCTGGTCGATGCGCTCCTCGAGCCGCTCGAGGGCGCCGCTGCCCGCGATGATCTCCTGCGCCCGCGCGATGGACGCCGCGTCGGCGTCGCTCCGGCCCACGACCGCGTCGAGCTCGGCCCGCTCGCCCGGCGAGCACGCGCCGCGGGCGAGGCCGAGCAGCACGGTGCGCTTGCCCTCCCTCAGATCGTCGCCGGCCGGCTTTCCCGTCACCGCCGGGTCGCCGAAGACTCCGAGGACGTCGTCGCGCAGCTGGAAGGCGATCCCGACCGGGAGCCCGAAGCGGCGCAGGGCGTCCAGCTGAGCGTCGTCGCCGCCGGCGAGGGAGCCGCCGATCACCAGAGGCGCCTCGATGCTGTACTTCGCGCTCTTGTAGACCACCACCCGCTCCGCCCGCTGCAGGTGCTCGTGCTCGGGGTGCTGCACCCACGCGCTCTCCTCGAGGATGTCGAGGTACTGGCCCAGCGTGACCTCGGTGCGCATCAGGTTGAACTCGGCGCGCGCGCGCTCGGCCGCGACTCGATCCCCGAGCGACCACTCCGCCGCGGCGAAGATCTCGTCCGACCAGACCAGGAGGAGGTCGCCGAGGAGGATCGCGGACGAGCGGCCGAACTCGTCGCGGTCGCCGGTCCAGCCGCCGTCGGCGTGGAAGGAGGAGAAGCGCCGGTGGGCCGCGGGAGCGCCGCGGCGGGTGTCGGAGTTGTCGATCACGTCGTCGTGGACGAGGGCGGCGGCGTGGAACAGCTCCAGCCCGGCGCCCACCCTCGCGATCGGATCGGAGCCGCTCGGATGGGCCTCGCTCGAGGTGCTCGACACCGCGTTCCAGCCCGCCTCGCAGAAGCGCGCGCGGAACCGCTTGCCCCCGCTGAGAAAGTCCCGCGAAAGGTCGCCGAGGGCGGAGACGTCCTCTCCTATGGAGCGCAGAATTGGCGTGCGCCCGGTGAGGAATTCATCGATTCGGAGCTGGACGCGATCGACCAGTCGAGAGCTGTGGTTCACCCGACCAGCCTATGCACCGAAGGTGCCTGGTGCCTGCGTCGGGCTCGGTCTACACTGAAGCGCCGCCCGACCGGTCGAGCCCAGACGCCGCCTATTCCGGTGCCGATCCCCGAAAGGGTCGACGCCGCACCCTGAAGGGGTCACGATGCCGCTTTCGGAACACGAGCAACGGCTCCTCGATGAGATGGAGCGGAACCTCTACCAGAACGACGCCGATTTCGTGGCGGCGGTCGGCAAGGGGCGCGGCGGCACCAACTACCGGGCCCTCGTGCTCGGCATCCTGCTCGGCATCCTCGGTCTCGCCGTGCTCGTCGCGGGCGTGGTCGTGCGCCAGCCCCTCGTCGGCATCCTCGGGTTCGCCTTCATGCTCGGCGGCGTGATCGTGGCCATGCGCCCGGCCGCCGGCGGCTCCTCCGAGCCCGGCCTGCCCGACGTCGGCCGTCCGTCGAAGCCCCGCTCGGGCAACCGCCAGGGGTCCGGCTTCATGGACCGTCTGAACGACAGGTGGGACAACCGCGGAGACGGGCGCGGCTAGCCTCCCCTCCGCTCCACCACAGGGTCGATCCTCACGGATCGGCCCTTTTTTCGTGCCCGCGGCCTCCCTCCCGCGGCATTCCCCCTCCACTTCGCCCCACTGTCGCGATTCCGCGGAAACACGCGGATGACCGGGGCCTCTCCGGCGCGCCCCGCGCCGCGCCGGGGTTGTGAGTGGGGGGAAGTGGAGTACTGTGGAGGACACACCATCCTTGGCCGGAAGAAGTGGGGGGGCAGTCCGTGTTCCTCGGCACCTATTCCCCCAAGCTCGACGAGAAGGGCCGCGTGATCCTCCCCGCCAAGTTCCGCGACGAGCTCTCCTCC
The DNA here is from genome assembly GCF_002932735.1 of Rathayibacter sp. AY1B7. Classification (NCBI taxonomy): domain Bacteria; kingdom Bacillati; phylum Actinomycetota; class Actinomycetes; order Micrococcales; family Microbacteriaceae; genus Rathayibacter; species Rathayibacter sp. AY1B7. Next base: position 23,527 of record NZ_PSWK01000022.1, on the reverse strand, counting down.
GGAGTCGTCGTCACGCGCGGCCAGGAGCGGTGCCTGTACGTGTTCAGCCAGGCCGAGTTCGAGGTGATGCACGAGAAGATCCGGCAGGCGCCGGTGACCAGCAAGCAGGCGCGGGACTTCCTCCGGGTGTTCCTCTCGGGCGCGAGCGCCGAGACGCCGGACAAGCAGAACCGCGTGACCCTTCCGGCTCCGCTGCGCGCCTACGCCGGCCTCGACCGCGACCTCACCGTCATCGGAGCGGGCAACCGCGCCGAGATCTGGGCGCAGGGCGCCTGGGAGACCTACCTGCAGGAGCAGGAGTCCGTGTTCTCCGACACCCAGGAGGAGGTGATCCCCGGCCTGTTCTAGGTCCTGTCGCGCGACTCCCAGCCACTCGGCGCCCGGACGCACCTTCCCCGGTGTCCGGACGCGAGGTGGATGGGGATCGGACGACAGGAACGGGAACGGCGGGACCGCCATGGCAGAGAACACTCCGAAGGGCGCTCCGCGCCCGACCGAGGAGCGGCACCTCCCGGTGCTGCTCGAGCGCTGCGTCGAGCTCCTGGCTCCGGCGCTGGAGCGCGACGGGGCGGTCGTCGTCGACGCGACGCTCGGCATGGGCGGGCACTCGCTCGCGCTGCTCGAGCGCTTCCCCGGCCTGCACCTCGTGGGCCTGGACCGCGACCCCGAGGCGCTGCAGCTCGCGGGGGAGCGGCTCTCCGCCCACGCCTCCAGGATCGACCTCGTGCACGCCGTCTACGACGAGCTGCCCGACGTGCTCGACGAGCTGGGCATCGACACGATCGACGGTGCGCTCTTCGACCTCGGCGTCTCCTCGCTCCAGCTCGACGAGACCGAGCGCGGCTTCTCCTACTCCAAGGACGCGCCGCTGGACATGCGGATGGACTCGACCGCCCCGCTCACGGCGGCGAGCATCCTCGCCGAGTACGACGAGACCGCCCTGCGCCGCATCTTCCACGAGTACGGCGAGGAGCGCCTCGCCGCGCGCTACGCCAAGAAGATCGTGGAGGCCCGTCGCGAGGCTCCGCTGGAGCGCTCCGGCCGTCTCGTCGAGATCATCCAGGCGGCGACCCCGGTCGCGATCCAGCGGAACGGCCACCCCGCCAAGCGCGTCTTCCAGGCGCTGCGGATCGAGGTCAACCAGGAGCTGTCCGTCCTCGAGCGGGCGATCCCCGCCGCGCTGGGCCGGATCAACGAGGGCGGGCGGATCGTCGTCGAGGCGTACCAGTCGCTCGAGGACCGGATCGTCAAGCGCGCGCTCCAGGCCGCGTCCTCCTCCACCGCCCCGGCCGGCCTCCCGATGGAGCTGCCGGAGCACCGACCCGAGTTCCGACTCGTCATCCGCGGAGCCGAGCTCGCCTCCGACGACGAGAAGGCCCGCAACCCCCGAGCGACACCCGTGCGTCTGCGCGCGGCCGAGAGGATCAGGAGCACCGCATGAGCGCCACCGCCGTCATCGACCCCGCCGTCATCGACACCGCCCGCCGAGCACGCCCCGAGGAGGAGGCGCCCCGCCCCCGCATCGAGGCCGTCCCGGCCGGTCAGGCGCAGTCGCGCCCGAAGCTCGTCTACGGGATCGTCGCCGTCGCCGGCCTCTTCGCGATCATCGTCGTCCAGCTCCTGGTGAGCGTCGGCCTCTCGCAGGGGGCCTACCAGATCTCGGCGCTGCAGACCGAGCAGAAGTCGCTCACCCGCAGCAACGCGGAGAAGCAGGACGCCGTCGACACGCTGAGCTCGCCGCAGAACCTCGCCACCGCCGCTCAGGGCCTGGGCATGGTCGCCAACACCGCGCCAGTCTACCTCCGCCTCTCGGACGGCGCCGTGCTGGGCGACCCCTCCTCCGCCGCGTCGAGCGAAGTCGCGGGCACCGCCTCCGCGCCGCTCGTGCCCAACGCCCTCGTCCCGGCTCTCCAGCCCGGCGCGAGCGCGTCCTCCCCGGCTGTCGACGGTGCGGCCGTACCGTTGCAGGGCGAGCTGCCCGCGCCCATCACGCACTGACGCACGGCGTCGCGGTCCGCCTCCTCGCGGGCACCCGCCCCGCGGGGCGCACGACGACCATCCGGACCCGACGAACGGCGGCCCGCCCGCCCGGAGCAAGAAGGACACCGCCGCAGTGAGACACCACCGCTCGAGCAGACGCCGCACGGCCGTCACGTTCGTCATCATCGTCGCCGTCGTCGGACTCTTCATCGGCAAGCTGGTGGACATCCAGATCGTGCGGGCGAACGAGCTCACCGATGCGGCCGCCCAGAACCAGTCGAACAGCGTCGTCACCTACGGCCAGCGCGGCCCCATCGTGGACCGCTCCGGGACGGTGCTCGCGGACACCACCACGCGCTACCGGCTGACGACCTCGCCGAAGAACGTGGCCGAGTTCCCGCGCGAGCTGGGCGAGGACCAGAAGGTCATGGTCAGCGTGCAGCAGGCCGCCTCCGAGATCGGCGCGATCACCGGGCAGTCGGTCGAGCAGATCACCGGAGCGGTGGACGCCGAGCTCGCGAAGGACGCGAAGGCCAACTACCTGATCCTCTCGGAGGGGCTCGACCTCGAGGCCTACCAGAAGCTCGTCGCGCTCGACATCCCGTGGACCTACTTCGAGACCCAGCAGGGACGCAGCTACCCCAACGGCGCGGTGGCCGGCAACCTCGTCGGCTACGTCGGGGCGGACGGAGCGGCCCAGGAGGGCATGGAGTACGCGGAGAACACCTGCCTCGCGGGGCAGAACGGGTCCGAGAGCTACGAGCGCAGCGCCGACTACGTCCGGATCCCGGGCAGCACCGTCTCGGAGACCCCGGCCGTCGACGGCGGGACGCTGAAGCTCACCATCGACTCCGACCTCCAGTACTACTCCCAGCAGGTCCTCTCGCAGCGCGTCGCCGAGGTCGGCGGCAGCTACGGGATCGTCGTGGTGCAGGAGGTCAAGACCGGCAAGCTGCTCGCCGTGGCCGAGACGCCGACGGTCGACCCCAACAACGTCGAGGCGAGCGCCTCCGCCGACCGCAGCTCGCGCGCCTTCCGCGCACCGTTCGAGCCGGGCTCGACCTTCAAGCCGATGACGGCCGCGATGCTGATCGACCAGGGCCAGGCGGGCCCGACGACCCAGGTCGTCGTCCCGGACTCCTTCGAGAAGGACGGCGCCTCGTTCAGCGACGACTTCGCGCACACCCCGACGAACTACACGCTGACCGGCATCCTCAAGGACTCGTCGAACGTCGGCATCTCGATGCTCGGCTCCCGCCTGTCGGCCCAGACCCGCTACGACTACCTGCAGAAGTTCGGTCTCGGCACGCCCACCACGAGCGGCTTCCCCGGCGAGGAGGGCGGCCTGCTCGCCGACTACCAGGACTGGGACAACCAGACGAACTACACGACGATGTTCGGCCAGGGCGTCTCGGCGACCGCGGTGCAGGTCGCGAGCATCTACCAGACGCTCGGCAACGGCGGAGTGCGGCTCCCGTCGCAGCTGATCGACGGCTGCACCACGGCCGACGGCTCCGTCGTGGACGTCCCCGATGCGACGGGCACCCAGGTGGTGTCGAGCTCGGCCGCGAAGCAGGTCGTCGACATGCTGCAGACGCACTACAACGAGGGCTGGCTGGCGAACGACATCCACGTCGACGGCTACAACATCGCCACCAAGACCGGTACCGCGCAGCAGCCCGACGGCAAGGGCGGCTACTCGAAGAGCTACACCGTCTCGCTCGCCGGGCTCGCGCCGGCGGAGGACCCGGAGTACGTCGTGACGGTCACCATCGCCGATCCGGTTAAGATGAACACGTCCCAGGCGACGGCTCCCGTCTTCCAGCAGGTCATGACCCAGGTGCTCAAGACCAACCGGGTGGAGCCGTCCACGGTGCCGCCCGTCGAGTACCCGACGACGTGGTGAGCCCCGCCGGGACCACGATCCACGCACCAGTACGAGAGAAAGAGCGGGCAGTGCACGACCCTCGCCCGCAGTCCTCCCTCCGCCCCGAGCACCCCGTGCCGCGGAGCCTCTCGCAGCTCGTGGCCGAGTTCTCCCTCGGCCCGGTCCGCGGCCTCGAGGGCGTCGAGGTGAGCGGAGTCACGCTGGACTCGAACCAGGTCGAGTCCGGAGACCTCTACGTCGGTGTCGCAGGACGCCGTGCCCATGGCGCGGCCTTCGCGTCGGCCGCCGCGGCGTCCGGAGCCGTCGCCGTGCTGACCGACCCGGCCGGAGCGGAGCTCGCCGCCGACAGCGGCCTGCCCGTGCTGGTGACCCCCGACCCGCGGGCCGCCCTCGGCGACGTCGCCGCGTGGATCCACCGCACCCGCGAGGACGTCCCGACGCTCTTCGGCGTGACGGGGACCAACGGCAAGACGAGCGTCGTCTACATCCTCGACGCGCTGCTGCGCCGGCTCGGAGTCGTCTCCGGCCTCAGCTCCACCGCCGAGCGCCGGATCGGCGACGTCGCCGTGGTGAGCTCGCTGACCACTCCCGAGGCGAGCGAGCTGCACGGCCTGCTCGCGCGGATGCGCGAGTCCGCCGTCCGCGCGGTCTCCATCGAGGTGTCGGCGCAGGCGCTCACGCGGCACCGGATCGACGGCCTCGTCTTCGACGTCGTCGGCTTCACGAACCTCAGCCACGACCACCTCGACGACTACTCCGATCTGCGCGAGTACTTCGAGGCCAAGGCCGACCTCTTCGAGCCGGAGCGCGCACGCCGCGGCGTCGTCACGGTCGACAGCGCCTGGGGGCGCGAGCTCGCCGAGCGCAGCCGCATCCCCGTCGCGACACTCGCCGGCTCGCCGGTCGTCGGAGTCGCCCCGACGACGCCCGCCGACTGGTCGATGACGGTGCTGGACGCGACGCCCGACAGCACCACCTTCCGCCTGGAGGGGCCCGAGAACCGCTCCGTCGTCGTCACCGTCTCGCTGATCGGCTGGTACATGGCGTCCAACGCCGCGCTGGCGATCGTGATGCTGGTGGAGTCGGGCTTCGACCTGGACGCCGTCGCGCACGCGCTCGAGGACAGCCGTCTCGACGTCTACATCCCGGGCCGCGCAGAGCTCGTCTCGGGGGAGCGCGGACCGCGCGTCTACGTCGACTACGGCCACACCCCCGACGCGTTCCAGAACGCGCTCGAGGCGCTGCGGACCATCACGCCCGGCCGCCTGTTCATGGTGTTCGGGGCGGACGGGGACCGCGACACGACCAAGCGGAGCGACATGGGCGCCATCGCCGCCCGCCTCGCCGACGTCGTGGTCGTCACCGACTTCCACCCGCGCTGGGAGGATCCGGCCGCCATCCGCGCCGCGCTCCTCCAGGGCGCCCGGGCCGCCGTGCCCGACCGGGAGATCCACGAGATCGCCGACCCGCGCGCCGCCGTGCGTGCCGCCGTCGCCCTCGCGCGCGAAGGGGACTCGATCCTCTACGCCGGGCCCGGCCACGAGGACCACCAGGAGATCGCAGGAGTGCACATGCCGTATTCGGCCAGAGACGACGTCCGTCACGCGCTGCGCGAGGCGGGCTGGCTGTAGATGATCGCCCTCACCCTCATCGAGATCGCCGAGGCCGTCACCGGACGCCTCCACCTGGCCGGCTCGTCCGCCACGGCCGCCACCGTGATCGACGGAGCGACCGAGACCGACTCCCGCGAGATCGCGCCCGGCGGGATCTTCGTCGCCAAGCGCGGCGAGCACACCGACGGCCACCTCTTCGCTCCCGCCGCTCTCGAGCGCGGTGCCGCGCTCCTCATCGTGGAGCGCCCGCTCGACCTCGACGTGCCGCAGGTCCTCGTCGACGACTCCGTCGAGGCGCTCGGAGCGCTGGCGACCGAGGTCGTCCGGCGCGTCCGCGCGAAGGGCGGGCTCACCGTCATCGGCGTCACCGGCTCGAACGGCAAGACGACGACCAAGAACCTCCTCCGCACCGTCCTCGAGCGGGTCGGAGAGACGGTCGCTCCGCGCGGATCCTTCAACAACGAGGTCGGCGCGCCGATCACGATGCTCCAGGTGTCCGAGTCGACGCGCTTCCTCGTCGCCGAGATGGGCGCGAGCGCGGTCGGCGAGATCCGCCGCCTCGTCCGGATGGCCAGGCCCGACGTCGGCGTCGTCCTCGCCGTGGGCCTCGCGCACGCCGGCGAGTTCGGCGGGATCGAGCGCACGCTCGAGGCCAAGACAGAGATGGTCGCCGACCTCACCGCCGACGACGTCGCCGTGCTGAACGCCGACGACGGCCGGGTCGCCTCGATGGCGGGCCGCACCGCCGCCCGGGTCCTCTGGTTCGGCCGCGGCGAGAGCGCGGACGTCCGCGCCGTCGACATCGACGCGACCGCCGACGGCACCCGCTTCGCCATCGAGGTCTCGGCGGGGGAGGGCCGCGAGGCCGCTCGCGCCGAGCTCCTGCTGCGCGTCCTCGGCGAGCACCACGTGATGAACGCCCTCGCGGCGACCGCCGCCGCGCTCTCTGTCGGAGTGGCGCTGCCCGCGATCGTCGAGGCTCTCGCGACCGTCACCCTCGCCGAGCGCGGCCGCATGGAGGTCCTGGGCGGCGAGGACGTCCGCGTCATCAACGACGCGTACAACGCGAGTCCCGACTCCACCGCGGCCGCCCTGCGCACCCTCGCCCAGATCGCGAAGCCCGGGGGGCGCACCGTCGCCGTCCTGGGAGAGATGAGCGAGCTCGGCGAGTGGGCCGACGAGGAGCACGAGCGCGTGGGCCTGCTGGCCGTGCGCCTCAACATCTCCCAGATCGTGGTGGTGGGCCGAGGCGCCCGCCGGATCCACGTCGCGGCCGAGCGCGAGGGATCGTGGAGCGGCGAGTCCGTCTTCGCGGAGACCTCCGACGAGGCATTCGACCTCCTCGAGGACTACCTGCGACCCGGCGACACCGTGCTGGTCAAGTCGTCCAACTCCGCGGGGCTGCGCTTCCTCGCCGACCGTCTCGGGGAGCGTCACCGATGAGGGCACTCCTCCTGTCCGGCGCGTTCTCGGGAGCCTTCACGCTCCTGATGACGCCCCTGTTCATCCGCCTCTTCCACCGCCTGCAGTGGGGCCAGTTCATCCGCGAGGACGGACCGAAGTCGCACCACGTCAAGCACGGTACGGCGACGATGGGCGGCATCGTCATCATCATCGGCACCGTGGTCGGCTACTTCCTCGGGATGCTGTTCGGCAACCGGGCGATCGCGCCGTCGGCCCTGCTGGTGCTCTTCATGATGGTCGGGCTCGGACTCGTCGGCTTCGTCGACGACTTCCTGAAGACCCGCAACCAGCGCAGCCTCGGCCTCGGCGGCTGGGCGAAGATCGCCGGGCAGGTCATCGTCGCCGCGGCCTTCGCGGTGATCGCGATCATGGTCCGCGACTCCAACGGGCTCACCCCCGCGTCCACCTCGATCTCGTTCATCCGCGACCTGCCGTTCGACTTCGCCTCCCTCGGCTGGATCGGCATCGGCCTGTTCGTGCTGTGGATCTGCATCATCGTCACCAGCACGTCGAACGGCGTGAACGTCGCCGACGGGCTCGACGGACTCGCGACCGGGTCCTCGATCCTCGCGATCGGCTCCTACGTCATCATCGGGTTCTGGCAGTCGAACCAGTGGTGCTTCGACCAGCACCTCAACCCCGAGGTCGTCGACAAGTGCTACCAGGTGAGCGACCCGTTCGACCTGGCCATCATCGCGGCGGCCGTCTCCGGTGCCCTGGTGGGCTTCCTCTGGTGGAACACCTCGCCGGCGCAGATCTTCATGGGCGACACCGGCTCGCTCGGCCTCGGCGGCGCGCTCGCGGCCCTGGCGATCCTCACCCGGACCGAGCTGCTGGTCATCCTCATCGGCGGCCTGTTCGTCATCGTGACCGGCTCGGTCATCCTCCAGCGGATCTACTTCAAGCTGACCCGGGGCAAGCGCATCTTCCTGATGAGCCCGCTCCACCACCACTTCGAGCTCAAGGGCTGGGCCGAGATCACCGTCGTGGTCCGGTTCTGGATCATCGCCGGCATCTTCGTCGCCGCCGGAGTCGGGCTCTTCTACCTGGAATGGCTGTCGCTGGCATGACCGATCCCGCCCGTCCCGACTCCCTCCGCAGCTGGCACTCGGACTGGCGCGGCCTGCGCGTCGCCGTGCTGGGCCTGGGCGTCACCGGGTTCTCGGTGGCCGACACCCTGACCGAGCTCGGCTCCGAGGTGCTGGTCCTCGCCGACCGCGCCGATGAGGAGCGCGAGCGCCTGCTCGAGGTGATCGGCGCCCGCCTGCACCGGGCCGACCGCCTCGACTCCGCTCCGGAGGAGCTGCACGCGTTCGCACCGGAGCTGGTCGTGGTGTCGCCCGGCTTCCGGCCGACGCACCCGATCCTCGTGTGGGCGGCGGAGTCCGGGATCCCCGTGTGGGGCGACGTCGAGCTCGCCTGGCGCGTCCGCGACAAGGTCGTGCGCGCCGACGGCACTCCGGCCGACTGGGTGGCCGTCACCGGCACCAACGGGAAGACCACGACCGTCCAGCTCACGGCGACGATGCTCGTGGCCGGCGGCCTCCGCGCCGCCCCCTGCGGCAACATCGGCGTGCCCGTGCTCGACGCGGTCCGCGACCCGCAGGGCTTCGACGTCCTCGTCGTGGAGCTCTCGAGCTACCAGCTGCACTACCTGGGCGCGATCGAGCCGATCGCGAGCGCGTGCCTCAACATCGCCGACGACCACCTCGACTGGCACGGCTCGTTCGACGCCTACCGCGCGGCCAAGGGCAAGGTCTACGCCGGCACCCGCGTCGCCTGCGTGTACAACCGCGCCGACGCGGCGACCGAGCAGATGGTCCTCGACGCCGAGGTGGTGGAGGGCGCCCGGGCGATCGGGTTCGGCCTCGGCGTGCCCGGCCCGAGCGACTTCGGGATCGTCGACGGCATCCTCTGCGACCGCGCCTTCCTCGAGGACCGCCGCACCAGTGCCCTCGAGATCACCACCGTGGACGAGCTCGCCGCACGGAACCTCGCCGCTCCGCACATCGTCCAGAACGTGCTCGCCGCGGCAGCGCTCTCCCGAGCGTGCGGGATCGAGGTCGCGGCCGTCCGCACCGCGCTGGCGTCCTTCGAGCTCGACGCCCACCGCATCCAGGTCGTCGCCGAGCACGACGGGGTGACCTGGGTGAACGACTCCAAGGCCACGAACCCGCACGCCGCCGACGCCTCGCTGCGCGCGTACCCGTCGGTCGTCTGGGTCGTCGGCGGGCTGCTCAAGGGCGTCGACGTGGACGCCCTCGTGGCCGCGCACGTCGGCCGCCTGCGGGGCGCCGTGGTGATCGGCGCCGACCGCTCGGCGCTGCTCGCGGCATTCCGACGACACGCGCCCGCCCTCCCCGTGAGCGAGGCGGTGCCGGACGACACTGGTGCGGTGATGCAGGCGGCCGTCGAGGCGGCCGCGACGCTCGCCCGCTCGGGGGACGTCGTCCTGCTCGCACCCGCCGCGGCCTCGATGGACCAGTTCCTCGACTACGCGGCTCGGGGCCGCTCCTTCGCGGCCGCCGTGGCGACACACCTGGGAGGGGGAGCCGATGACCGCTCCGACGACGAGCCGCCCCGCGGGCCGCTCGCGCACTGAGCCGCGCGGGAAGGACCGGAGCGGGGCCCGCTCCGCGCGGATCGTCCTCTCGAAGGTCTTCGCCTCCCACTCGCCGAACTTCTACCTCCTCTTCGGCACCACGCTCTTCCTGGTGCTGTTCGGACTGACGATGGTGCTCTCCTCCTCGTCGGTCACCTCCTACGTGTCGAGCGACGACTCCTTCGGGGGCTTCCTGCGCCAGGGCGGGTTCGCCCTCCTCGGGATCCCGATGATGCTGGTGGTCTCGCGGCTGCCCCTCGGCGTGTGGAAGCGCGTGACGCCGATCCTGCTCATCGCCGGCTGCGTCCTCCAGTGCCTCGTGCTCTTCACACCGCTCGGCAACTCCGTCGGCGGGAACCGCAACTGGATCCGCCTCGGCGCCTTCAGCATGCAGCCCTCCGAGATCATCAAGCTCGCGCTCGCCCTCTGGCTGGGGCTCCTGCTCGCCCGCCGCTACCGGTCGCCGAAGGACTGGAAGGACGCGCTCATCCCCGTCCTGATCGTCGGCGGCGCGGCGATCGGACTGGTCCTCATCGGAGGCGACCTGGGCACGGTCGTGATCATGGCGGGCATCGTCCTCGCCGCACTCTTCTACGCGAACGTCCAGATGAAGGTCCTCGTGCCGATCGTGGTGGTCGGTGCGATCGGAGCGGTGCTGTTCGCCGTCTCCAGCGACAACCGCCTCACCCGGATCATGTCCTTCCTCGGCGACTGCTCCAACGTCGAGGAGTACCAGAACTCGTGCTGGCAGCCTGTGCACGGCACCTGGGCGATGGCCTCCGGCGGGATCTTCGGCGTGGGCCTCGGCAACTCCAAGGCCAAGTGGTCCTGGCTGCCCGCCGCGGACAACGACTACATCTTCGCCATCATCGGCGAGGAGCTCGGGCTGATCGGAGCGATCGTCGTCCTGGCGCTGTTCGTGGTCCTCGCGGTCGCCTTCTTCCGCGTCATCCACGCGTCCTCCGATCCGTTCGTGCGGATCAGCACCGGCGCGATCATGGTCTGGCTGATCGGCCAGGCGTTCGTCAACATCGGCGTCGTCCTGGGGGTGCTCCCGGTGCTGGGGGTCCCGCTGCCGCTGATCTCCTCCGGAGGCACCGCCCTGCTCAGCTCGCTCCTCGCCATCGGCGTCGTCCTCTCCTTCGCCCGCACCCAGACCGCGCCCCTGCCCGGCGCTGGCGTGCTGCGCCGCAGGAAGGCGGCGGCGGAGTGACCCGCTACCTGCTCGCCGGCGGCGGCACCGCCGGCCACGTCAATCCGCTGCTCGCGACGGCCGACGAGATCCGCAGGCGGAACCCGCGCGACGAAGTGCTCGTGCTCGGCACCGCCGAGGGGCTCGAGGCGCGCCTCGTCCCCCTCCGCGGCTACGAGCTCTCGGTGATCCCGCGGCTGCCGTTCCCGCGCCGCCCGAACGCGGCGGCGCTGCGGTTCCCCGGAGCCTTCCGCGCGACCATCGCCGGCATCGTCCGGACGATCCGCGACCGGCGGATCGACGCGGTGGTCGGCTTCGGAGGGTACGCGGCAGCACCCGCCTACCTGGCGGCCCGCCGCGCCGGCGTCCCCTTCACCGTCCACGAGGCCAACGCGCGCCCCGGGCTCGCCAACCGCCTCGGCGCGCGCGCGACCCGCTCGGTCGGCGTGGCCTTCGAGGGCACGCCCCTGCCGCACGCGCAGGTGGTCGGCATGCCGCTGCGCCGCGAGATCGCCGAGCTCGACCGGGCCGCGCGCCGCGACGAGGCGATGGCGGCGCTGGGCCTCGACCCGTCCCGGCAGACCCTCCTGGTGACCGGCGGCTCCCTCGGCGCTCGACGGATCAACGCGACGGTGCACGCCGCCGCCCGGGATCTCGTCGCCACCGGCTTCCAGGTCCTCCACATCACGGGCGACCGCGCCGAGATCACGGACCCGGGGGTGGCCGGCTACCACCTCCTCGCCTACTGCGACCGGATGGACCTCGCGCTGTCCGCCGCGGACGTGGCCGTCTCCCGCGCGGGGGCGGCGACCGTCAGCGAGCTGACAGCCCTCGGCCTGCCCGCGGTCTACGTCCCGTACCCGGTCGGCAACGGCGAGCAGCGCTACAACGCGCGCGGCGTCGTCGACGCCGGGGGAGCGGTCCTCGTCGAGGACGCCGCCTTCCTCCCCGGCTGGGTCCAGCGGGAGCTCGTACCGCTCCTGGGCGACACCGCCCGTCGCGACGAGATGGCGCGCCGGGCCGCCCGCGTGGGAGTCCGCGACGGCTCCGGGCGGCTCGTCGACCTGATCGAGTCGACCCTCTCCGCTCCGCGCTGAGCCCGCTCCGCGCGGCTCGTGAGAGCACTCCCGCCCACCGTCTACACTGATCCGGCGCACCGCGGGAGGCCCCTCCCGCCCGCCGCGACCCACCCGAAAGCGAGAGCCCCGTGATCAAGCCCGACCTCGGCATCACCGTCCCCGACGAGCTCGGCTCGGTCCACTTCATCGGCATCGGCGGCTCCGGGATGAGCGGGATCGCCCGGCTGTTCCACCACGCCGGGCACCGGGTCACCGGGTCCGACGTCCGCGAGTCCCACCCCATCGAGCAGCTGCGGGAGCTCGGCGTCCCAGTCGCCATCGGCCACGACGCGGCGAACCTCGGGGACGCCGAGGCGGTCGTCGTCACCTCCGCCCTGTGGCCCGACAATCCCGAGTACCTGCTCGCGAAGGAGCGCGGCCTGCCCGTGCTGCACCGCTCGCAGGCCCTCGCCTGGCTGGTGCGCGGCAGGCGCCTGGTCGCGGTGGCCGGAGCGCACGGCAAGACCACGTCGACCGGCATGATCGTCACCGGCCTGCTCGGCGTCGACGCCGACCCCAGCTTCGTCAACGGCGGCATCATCGAGAGCCTCGGCACCTCCTCCGCCGCCGGCTCCGGCGAGGTCTTCGTCGTCGAGGCCGACGAGTCGGACGGCAGCTTCCTCCTCTACGACACCGCGGTCGCCCTCATCACGAACGTCGACCCGGACCACCTCGACCACTACGGATCGCTGGAGGCGTTCGAGGAGGCCTTCGTCACCTTCGCCTCCTCCGCGAGCGAGCTCGTCGTCATCTCCTCCGACGACCCTGGCGCCGTCCGCGTCACCGAGCGGCTGGTCGGCGGACGGGTGCTGACCTTCGGCGAGGCCGAGGGGGCGGACGTCCGCGTCGTCGACCTCGACCTCGTCGGCCCCGTCGGCTTCTCGGTCGAGTACGAGGGCAGGCGCTACTCGGCCCGCCTCCGCATCCCCGGCCGGCACAACGCGATCAACGCGGCCGGCGCGTTCGCAGTGCTGGTGGGCCTGGGCTTCGATCCGGCCGCCTCGCTCGAGGCCGTGTCGGCGTTCGGAGGCACGGAGCGCCGTTTCGAGCTGCACGGAGCGGTCCGCGGAGTCAGCGTCTACGACGACTACGCCCACCACCCCACCGAGGTGGCCGCCGCCCTCTCCGCCGCGCGCACCGTGGTCGGCGAGGGCCGCATCATCGCCGTGCACCAGCCGCACCTCTACAGCCGCACCCGCCTCTTCGCCCGCGAGTTCGCCGAGACGCTCGAGCGCTACGCCGACGAGACGATCGTCCTCGACGTCTACGGGGCGCGCGAGGATCCGGAGCCCGGAGTGACCGGAGCGCTGGTCAGCGAGAAGTTCGCCGACCCGTCGCACGTCTCGTTCGTCCCGGACTGGGCGGAGGCGGCCCGCCTCACGGCCGGCATCGCGCGCGAGGGCGACTTCGTCATCACCCTCGGCTGCGGCGACGTCTACCGGATCATCCCGCAGGTGCTCGAGTCGCTCGGCGCGAGCGAGGCCGCGCCGGTCGCACGATGACCGCGGTCCTCGCGCCCGAAGCGGGGGAGCGGCCGTGAAGCGGCCCGACGGCGGACGCCCTCCGGCGCCCGGTCGGAGCGTCCCCGCGCGCGGCGGCGAGCCGGAGCCGGACACCGAGCCGATCCGGATCGTCTCCGCGATCCGCGTGGACCCGGAGCCGGCCGAGCGCACTCCGTCGCGCGCGGGCGCGGTCCGCCGCACCCTCTCGGGCCTGCGCCTGCCCGGTGCCGAGAACCGGGCCGTCTCCCGGGCCGCCCGCGAGCGGAGGCGCTACGAGCGGGGGGAGGTCCGCCGCTTCACGAAGCGCGCGCGTCGGCGCCGCCTGATCGCCCTGGTCGTGGCCGGATCGCTCGTCGCCCTCGCCCTCATCGTCGGAGTCGCGGCCTTCTCGCCGCTCATGGCCGTGCGCACGATCGAGATCTCGGGCACCCAGCGCGTCGACGCCGCCGCCCTGCAGAGCGAGCTCGACGACCAGCTCGGCGTCCCGCTCACCCTGGTGGACCGGGACGAGGTCGGCCGCGTGCTGGGCGCGTCCCCGCTCATCCAGAGCTACTCGGTGCAGACCCGGCCGCCGAGCACCCTCGTGGTGTCGATCGTCGAGCGCACGCCCCTCGGCGTGATCGCGGCGGGGGGCCGCTTCGAGCTCGTGGACGCGGCCGGAGTCGTCATCGAGACGGCGGACTCGGCGCAGCCCGGCTACCCGGTCCTCACCACCGCGTCCGGCGACGCCTCGGGAGCCGGCTTCCGCGCGACCGCGCGGGTGCTGCGCTCCCTGCCCGCGTCGCTCGCTCCGCAGGTGACGGCCGCCACGGCCACGACCGGCGACGACGTCTCGCTCACCCTGCAGAACGGCACGGAAGTCGTCTGGGGCGGGTCGGACGAGTCGGCGCTCAAGGCCGTCGTGCTCGAGAAGCTGATGGCCGCGACCGACCCCGCCGTCGTCGGCACCTACGACGTGTCCTCGCCCCAGGCCGCCGTCGTGGCGCCCCGGCCCTGACCGGCGACGGATCCGCGCGTTCTTTCGAGCGTTGCGGGCGTGTCTGCTGGGAGCGCGACCGGACTCCGCCTACCGTCGGAGCCGAAACCCAAATGCATACTCAGCATAACTTTAAGCCTCAACTACAGGTTTAAGGTTCAGCCCGGAGGCCGGAGACGTGACTTCAAACCAGAACTACCTCGCCGTGATCAAGGTCGTCGGCATCGGCGGTGGCGGCGTCAACGCCGTCAACCGCATGATCGAGCTCGGCCTGCGCGGTGTCGAATTCATCGCGATCAACACGGACGCCCAGGCGCTCCTGCTCAGCGACGCCGACGTCAAGCTCGACGTGGGCCGCGAGCTGACCCGCGGACTCGGCGCCGGCGCCGACCCCGAGGTCGGCCGCCGCGCCGCCGAGGACCACGCCGAGGAGATCGAGGAGGTCCTCGCGGGGGCCGACATGGTCTTCGTCACCGCGGGCGAGGGCGGCGGCACCGGCACCGGCGGCGCGCCCGTCGTCGCGCGGATCGCCAAGTCGATCGGCGCCCTCACCATCGGCGTCGTGACCAAGCCCTTCGGGTTCGAGGGACGCCGTCGGCAGACGCAGGCCGAGGCCGGCGTCGCGACGCTGAAGAACGAGGTCGACACGCTCATCGTCGTCCCGAACGACCGCCTGCTCGAGATCAGCGACCGCGGCATCTCGATGCTCGAGGCCTTCGCGACCGCCGACCAGGTGCTCCTCGCCGGTGTCCAGGGCATCACCGACCTGATCACCACGCCCGGCCTGATCAACCTCGACTTCGCCGACGTGAAGTCGGTCATGCAGGGCGCGGGCTCGGCGCTGATGGGCATCGGCTCGTCGCGCGGCGCCGATCGCGCGATCAAGGCGGCCGAGCTGGCCGTCGCCTCACCGCTGCTCGAGGCCAGCATCGACGGCGCGCACGGCGTGCTCCTCTCGATCCAGGGCGGCTCGAACCTCGGCATCTTCGAGATCAACGACGCGGCGCGCCTCGTCCAGGAGGCGGTGCACGCCGAGGCGAACATCATCTTCGGTGCCGTGATCGACGACACGCTCGGCGACGAGGTGCGCGTCACCGTCATCGCCGCGGGCTTCGACGGCGGAGAGCCGGGCGGGACCGCTCAGGCCGCGATCGCCCAGCCGCGCCAGCAGCAGAGCTCGGCGAGCGAGTCGGCCGCCGAGCCCGTCCCGGCTCCCGCCGCCGCTCCTGCGGCCGGCTCGATCTGGTCGAGCACCCCCGTCGCCGCCCCGGCCCCTGTCGCCGACCCGTCCTTCGACGACGACGACAGCGACCTGGACATCCCCGACTTCCTCAAGTAGTCGTGCCGGATCCGGAGCTGGCCGCGCGCTGGGCCGAGGTCTCCGAGCGGGTCGCCGACGCGACCCGCTCGGCCGGTCGCGAGGCGTCCTCGGTCACGACCATCGTGGTGACCAAGTTCCACCCCGTGTCGCTGCTCCGCGACCTCCTCGAGCTGGGCGTCGTCGACTTCGGCGAGAACCGGCACCAGGAGGCGCAGGAGAAGTCGGCCGAGCTGGCGGGGACTGCTGCGCGCTGGCACTTCATCGGGCAGCTCCAGAGCAAGAAGGCGCGCCAGGTGCGGCGCTACGCCGACGCGGTCCACTCCGTCGACCGGCTCGCGCTCGTCCCGCTGCTGGAGGCGGGGGAGGAGCCGCTCGACGTGTTCCTGCAGGTCAACCTCACCGAGGATCCCGACCGCGGGGGAGCGTCGCCCGCCGACGTCGAGCCCCTCGCCGAGGCTCTCGCCGGGGCGCCCGGCCTCACGCTGCGCGGCGTGATGGCGGTCGCTCCGCTGGACGAGGAGCCCCGTCCGGCTTTCGCCCGGCTCCGGTCGATCTCCGACCGCGTGCGCGCCGTCGAGCCCTCCGCCACGGCGATCTCGGCGGGCATGTCGAACGACTTCGCCGAGGCGATCGCGGAGGGTGCGACACACCTGCGAATCGGATCGGCAATCACCGGAGAACGCCCCGCCCGCACCTAACCTCGTGGTGACCCACCTGTGGGAGCACACACGACACGGAGGACACCCCATGGCCAACCCGCTGAAGAAGACGATGGTCTACCTCGGACTCGCCGACGAAGAGGTCGAGTACGAGCGCGCAGAGCCCGTCGAGGCGGCCCCGGCGACGGCCCACCGCGCACCG
This sequence comes from Rathayibacter sp. AY1B7, assembly GCF_002932735.1. Taxonomy (NCBI): domain Bacteria; kingdom Bacillati; phylum Actinomycetota; class Actinomycetes; order Micrococcales; family Microbacteriaceae; genus Rathayibacter; species Rathayibacter sp. AY1B7. The sequence continues at coordinate 7,010 of NZ_PSWK01000022.1, read as the reverse complement.
GTCTCCCCGGTGCAGCCCGTCCCTCCCGTCGAGCCGGTGCAGCAGCCCCGCGCGACGGTCACCCCGCTCCGCAAGCCCACCCCCCAGACCCCGAAGGCGACGGCACCCGCCGAGATGAACGAGATCCTCACCGTCCACCCGAAGCAGTACCGCGACGCGCAGGTCATCGCGGAGAACTTCCGCGACGGCATCCCCGTGATCATCAACCTCTCGCAGATGAGCGATGCGGACGCCCGCCGCCTCATCGACTTCGCGAGCGGACTCTCGCAGGGCCTCTACGGCCGCATCGAGCGCGTGACGAGCAAGGTCTTCCTGCTCTCGCCGTCGCACATCACCGTCGCCGGCGACTCCGCCTCCGCCGAGAGCGACGCCGACGCGTCGTTCTTCGCGAAGTCCTGATCCCGGGGAGCCCTGGCCCCCGGTGACCTCCGTCGTCTCGCTCCTCGGGAGCGTCCTGTACTTCGTGCTGCTGCTCTACTTCTTCGCGATGTGGGCGCGGTTCGTGCTCGACCTCGTCCGCGTGATCCGACGCGACTGGCGCCCCCGCGGTGCCGGCCTCGTCGCCGCGGAGGGCGTCTACACTGTCACGGACCCGCCGATCGGCTTCTTCCGACGCCTGATCAAGCCGGTCTCGATCGGTCCGATCGCGCTCGATTTCGGCTGGAGCCTCACCATGCTCTGCGTCATCGTGGGCATGTACATCGCCACGTGGCTCCAGCGCGCCTGACCGTCCCTGTATCGTTGGCACGTCCGGACGTTCCCCGCGGTGTCAGCACTGCGCCGTGCGCCTGAAGTTGCTAGCTTTAGTCGCGCGTTGTTAAACGTGTACCTACTTGAAATCGAAGGTGGAAAGCCATGGCGCTCACTCCCGAAGACGTTGTCAACAAGCGGTTCCAGCCGACCAAGTTCCGTGAGGGATACGACCAGGACGAGGTCGACGACTTCCTCGACGAGGTCGTCGTGGAGCTCCGCCGCCTGAACCAGGAGAACGAGGAGCTTCGTCAGCGCCTCTCCTCCGGCGACAGCCGCCCGTCGGACGCCCGAGTCCCCGACGCCCCGCGCGAGAGCACTCCTGCTCCCGCCCCGGTGGTCGATGAGGCACCCGAGCCGGAGCCGCAGCCCGAGCCCGAGCCCACCCCGGCTCCCGCACCGGTCGTCGCTCCCGTCAGCTCCTCGCAGTCGGCTCCGGTCGACGAGGCCGAGAGCTCCAGCGGACTCCTGCAGCTCGCCCGCCGCCTCCACGAGGAGCACGTGCGCGAGGGTGCCGAGAAGCGCGACGCTCTCGTCGCCGAGGGCCGTGCCACGGCCGCCCGCATCGTCGCCGAGGCCGAGGCCAAGCAGCGCCAGCAGGTCGCGAAGCTCGAGGAGGAGCGCGCGACGGTCGAGCACCGCATCGACGAGCTCCGCACCTTCGAGCGCGAGTACCGCCAGAAGCTGAAGAGCTACATCGAGGGCCAGCTCCGCGACCTCGACACCCAGCCGGCGTCGACGGAGTCCTCGCTGTCGGGCTTTGGGGCGTAGTCCCGCCGCAGCGGACGTCAGGCCGAGGGTGCTCGTCACCCTCGGCCTCGTCGCGCTCGCGGTCTTCGCGATCGATCAGACCGCGAAGTTCCTGGTCACGACGAACCTGACCCTGGGCGAGGACGTCCATGTCCTCGGCGACGTCCTGATCCTGCACTACGTGAAGAACCCGGGCGCCGCCTTCTCCCTCGCGAGCGGGTCGACCTGGATCTTCTCGATCATCGCGGCGTGCGTCGTCGTCGCCGTGATCTGGTTCTCGCGCCGGATCCGCTCCACCGCGTGGGGCGTCTTCTTCGGCCTGCTGCTCGGCGGCACCCTCGGCAACCTCTTCGACCGGCTGTTCCGAGAGCCCTCCTTCGGGCTCGGACACGTCGTCGACTTCCTCTTCACGCCGTGGCTGCTCCCGGCGATCTACAACGTCGCCGACATCGCGATCTGCACGGCGATGGCGCTGTTCGTCCTCCTGAGCGTGCGGGGCGTCGGCCTCGACGGCACCCGTGAGCGCGCGGGCCGCGACGAGCAGGACCAGGTCGTGTCCGAGAACGGCGCTCCCGCCGCCCCCGGAGCGGGCGCCCCCGCAGCGGCCTCCTCCGTCGAGGAGGCGGCCCGCGACGCCGACCGCCCCGGCGGACGCTGATGGCGCAGTCCCGAGAGCTGCCGGTCCCGGACGGGCTCGACGGCCTCCGCGTGGACGCGGCCGTCGCGAAGCTGCTCGGCTTCTCGCGCACCTTCGCGGCCGAGGTCGCCGAGGCGGGCGGAGTGAGCGCCGACGGACGGGTCCTCGACAAGAGCGACCGCGTGCACGCCGGCACCTGGCTGAGCGTCGAGTGGAGCCCGCGCGAGGAGCCGCGGATCGTGCCGATGGCGGTCCCCGGCCTCGGTATCGTGCACGACGACGACGACATCGTGGTGATCGACAAGCCCGTCGGAGTGGCCGCGCACCCCGCCGTGGGCTGGGAGGGACCGACGGTGCTCGGCGCCCTCGCCGCCGCGGGCTTCACCGTGTCGACCTCCGGTGCGGCCGAGCGCGCGGGCATCGTGCACCGGCTCGACGCCGGCACGAGCGGCCTCATGGTCGTCGCGAAGTCCGAGCGCGCCTACACGCACCTCAAGCGCGCGTTCCACGACCGCACGGTCGAGAAGGTCTACCACGCGGTCGTGCAGGGCCACCCCGACCCGCTCGCCGGGACGATCGACGCCCCGCTCGGCCGCCACCCGTCCTCGGACTGGAAGTTCGCGGTCCGCGCCGACGGCAAGCCCTCGGTGACCCACTACGAGACGATCGAGGCCTTCCCGTTCGCCTCCCTCCTCGAGATCCACCTCGAGACCGGCCGCACCCACCAGATCCGCGTGCACATGGCCGCCCAGCGCCACCCGTGCGTCGGCGACGCGATGTACGGCGCCGATCCGACCCTCTCGAAGCGGCTCGGCCTCACCCGCCAGTGGCTCGACGCAGTCCGGCTCGGCTTCACCCACCCGGGCTCGGGGGAGTGGGTGCAGTTCGAGGCGTCGTACCCCGACGACCTGGTGCACGCCCTCGAGGTGCTGCGCGGGGAGTGATCCGCGCTCTCCCGGCCGGACCCGCGTCCGGCGCGGTTAGACTTCTTCCCGCCGTGTCCACGGGCCCTCCCGGGTCGCCGGCCATCCCTCCCCTGCCCGCAGTCCGCCGGAGGCGCATCCTTGCCGAGTAACGATTCCTTCGTCCACCTCCACGTGCACAGCGAGTACTCGATGCTCGACGGTGCAGCGCGGGTGAAGCCGCTGATCGACGCGGCGGTCGAGGAGGGCATGCCGGCCATCGCCGTGACCGACCACGGGAACGTGTTCGGCGCTTTCGACTTCTGGCGCACCGCGACGGCGGCGGGGATCAAGCCGATCATCGGCACCGAGGCCTACCTCACCCCGGGGACGCACCGCTCCGACAAGACCCGCATCCGCTGGGGCGACGGCGGAGGGGACGACGTGTCCGGCTCCGGCGCGTACACCCACATGACGCTGCTCAGCTCGACCACGACGGGCATGCACAACCTCTTCCGCCTCTCCTCGCGCGCGTCGATCGAGGGCTACTACTTCAAGCCGCGCATGGACCGCGAGATCCTCTCGCAGTACTCCGAGGGCCTGATCGGCACCACGGGCTGCCCGAGCGGCGAGGTCCAGACGCGCCTGCGCCTCGGCCAGTACAAGGAGGCCCGCCAGGCGGCCGCCGACTACCGCGACATCTTCGGCAAGGAGAACTTCTTCGCCGAGATCATGGATCACGGCCTCGACATCGAGCGGCGGGTGATCGGCGACGTCATCCGGCTCGCGAAGGACCTCGACCTCCCGCTGGTCGCCACCAACGACCTTCACTACACGCACGCGCACGACGCGACGTCGCACGCGGCGCTGCTCTGCGTGCAGTCCGGAACCACCCTCGACGACCCCAAGCGCTTCAAGTTCGACGCGGACGAGTTCTACCTCAAGTCGCCGCGCGAGATGCGCCAGGTCTTCCGCGACCACCCCGAGGCCTGCGACAACACGCTCCTCATCGCGGAGCGCTGCGACGTCCAGTTCGACACCTCGGCGAACTACATGCCCCGCTTTCCCGTGCCGGAGGGCGAGACGGAGGACACGTGGTTCGTGAAGGAGGTCGAGGCCGGACTGCGCGAGCGCTACCCGGACGGCATCTCCCAGGAGGTGCGCGACCGGGCGGACTACGAGACCCGCGTCATCCTGCAGATGGGCTTCCCCGGCTACTTCCTCGTCGTCGCCGACTTCATCAACTGGTCCAAGCGCAACGGGATCCGCGTCGGTCCCGGCCGCGGCTCCGGTGCCGGCTCGATGGCGGCCTACGCGATGAAGATCACCGACCTCGATCCGCTGCGCCACGGCCTGATCTTCGAGCGCTTCCTCAACCCCGACCGCGTCTCCATGCCCGACTTCGACGTCGACTTCGACGACCGTCGCCGCGGCGAGGTCATCCGCTACGTCACCGAGAAGTACGGCGACGAGCGCGTCGCGCAGATCGTCACCTACGGCACCATCAAGGCGAAGCAGGCTCTCAAGGACGCCTCGCGCGTCCTCGGCTTCCCGTTCGGGATGGGCGAGAAGCTGACGAAGGCCATGCCGCCCGCGATCATGGGCAAGGACATCCCGCTCAGCGGCATCAACGACCCCGCCCACGCGCGCTACAAGGAAGCGCTCGACGTGCGCAACGTCATCGCCGAGGACCCGCAGGCCAAGCTGGTCTTCGACACCGCGCTCGGACTCGAGAACCTCAAGCGCCAGTGGGGCGTGCACGCGGCCGGCGTCATCATGTCCAGCGATCCGCTGCTGGACATCATCCCGATCATGAAGCGGGAGCAGGACGGCCAGATCGTCACGCAGTTCGACTACCCCGCGTGCGAGTCGCTCGGGCTGATCAAGATGGACTTCCTGGGGCTGCGGAACCTCACGATCATCGACGACGCCCTCGACAACATCCGCGCCAACCGCGGACAGGACCTCGTGCTCGAGGACCTCGAGCTCGACGATCAGGCCGCCTACGACCTCCTCGCCCGAGGCGACACGCTCGGCGTGTTCCAGCTCGACGGCGGCCCGATGCGCGGCCTTCTCCGGCTGATGAAGCCCGACAACTTCGAGGACATCTCCGCAGTCCTCGCGCTCTACCGGCCGGGCCCGATGGGCGCCGACTCCCACACCAACTACGCGCTGCGGAAGAACGGCGTGCAGGAGATCACTCCGATCCATCCGGAGCTCGAGGAGCCGCTCTCGGAGGTGCTCGGAGGGACCTACGGCCTGATCGTGTACCAGGAGCAGGTCATGTCGATCGCGCAGAAGCTCGCGGGCTTCACGCTCGCGCAGGCCGACCTGCTGCGGCGCGCGATGGGCAAGAAGAAGAAGTCCGAGCTGGACAAGCAGTTCGAGGGCTTCTCGGGCGGCATGATCGCCAACGGCTACTCGATGGAGGCCGTCAAGACCCTATGGGACATCCTGCTGCCCTTCTCCGACTACGCCTTCAACAAGGCGCACTCGGCGGCGTACGGCGTCGTCTCCTACTGGACGGCGTACCTGAAGGCGCACTACCCCGCGGAGTACATGGCCGCGCTGCTCACCAGCGTCGGCGACTCCAAGGACAAGATGGCCGCCTACCTCAACGAGTGCCGGCGGATGGGGATCAAGGTGCTCCCGCCGGACGTCAACGAGTCGATCGGCTTCTTCACCGCCGTCGGCACCGACATCCGCTTCGGCCTCGGCGCCGTCCGCAACGTCGGCATGAACGTCGTCGAGGGCATCCGGGCCGCCCGCGAGGAGAAGGGCCGCTTCGAGACGTTCCACGACTTCCTCCGCAAGGTGCCGCTGCAGGTGACCAACAAGCGCACCATCGAGTCGCTGATCAAGGCCGGCGCCTTCGACTCGCTCGGCTCGACGCGCCGCGCCCTGGTCGAGGTGCACGAGGACGCCGTCGAGGCGGCGGTGGGGGAGAAGCGCAACGAGGCGAACGGCCAGGTCGGCTTCGACTTCGACAGCCTCTGGGACGAGCCGCAGGCCGCGATCCAGGTGCCCGAGCGGCCCGAATGGGCCAAGCGCGACAAGCTCGCCTTCGAGCGCGACATGCTCGGGCTCTACGTGTCCGACCATCCGCTCGCCGGACTCGAGACCGAGCTCGCCAAGCACTACAGCACCACGATCGCCGACCTGCTGATCTCGGAGACGATCGCCGACGGCGAGACCGTGGTCGTCGCGGGCCTGGTGACGAGCGTCCAGCACCGCATGGCCAAGGCGTCCGGCAACCAGTACGGGATGATCCAGGTCGAGGACTTCGGCGGCGAGATCACCTGCATGTTCATGGGGAAGGCGTACCAGGAGTTCGCCCCGGCGCTCACGAACGACTCCATCGTCGTCGTCAGAGGCCGCGTCAGCATGCGCGACGACGGGATGAACCTGCACGCGTTCAGCCTGTTCGCCCCCGAGATGAGCCAGGACGGCGACTCGGGACCGCTCACCGTCTCGATGCCCGAATCGCGCGCGACCACCGACACGGTCTCGCAGCTCAGCGACGTGCTCATCCGCCACTCCGGCCAGACCGAGGTGCGGCTGAAGCTCATCAAGGGCGACACGGCCCGCGTGTTCGAGGTCCCGTTCCCCGTGCGCATCACCCCGGACCTCTTCGGCGAGCTGAAGAGCCTGCTGGGGCCGAACTGTCTGTATTGAATTCCGAGCCGGTCCCCGACCGGCTCGGCGCGGTCGGCTGGGGAGGGTGGCCGGGTTCGTGAGAGCGTCGTGCGTCCGGCTACGACGATCCGCTGACACGCGGATCGCCGGTTCGCCTCGGAGGGTGCGGCGAGAGGGTGGCGGATCGGAGGGCGAGCCTGCGGCCGCCGGTGTCCTCCTGGTGGTCGAGTAGCCGCGCGGCGGCGTATCGAGACCGGGCGAGCGCCCGTAGATGCTGGTCGAGTAGCCGCGGAGCGGCGGATCGAGACCGGGCGAGGGCCGGGCGGGACGGGGTC
>NZ_PSWK01000021.1:0-58490 GCF_002932735.1 Rathayibacter sp. AY1B7 | reverse complement strand
CCCGCTGCCCCTGCATCGACCCCCGGCGAATCGACTCCACCCCTCTCCCGTCGCGAGCTCCGCGAGCGCGAGCGCGCTCTGGCCCTCGCCTCCGACGTCTCGCTGGCGAGCGGCTCCGACGACCTCCTCGCGGCTCCGACGGCGGAGCAGCTGCGCGAAGCGGAGCGCCGCGTCGCCTCGATCCGCAGCGCCCCGGCCCCCGTCCCCGCACCGCGCGCGACGCCGCTCCGGCCCGTGCGCCGGGCCCGGGTCGGCGGACTCGTCGCCCTCTCCTTCGTCGCGGCCATCGTGGCGGCGACCTCTCTGCCGGCCACATCGCTCCTGACCGCGGAGGACGTGCAGGCGCAGAGCCTCTCGACCCCCTTCGGCGCCGACGCCCGCCGCGGCGCGCAGTCGTTCGTCGCCGGCGAGGTCAGCGCCGAGACGGTCGCCCGCGACGGGTTCGGCGTGCAGGAGCGCAAGACGCAGACCAACGTCGCCGACATCGTCCGCACCTCCGACACCGGCTTCACGAACGACCCGAACGCGTCCATCCAGTGGCCCTTCGCCGTCGGCGTGCCGGTGGGCGACCGCTTCGGCTACCGCAACTGCGCGGGCTGCTCGGTGAACCACGGCGGCACCGACTTCAACCCGGGCGACGGCTCGCCCATCCAGGCGATCGCCGACGGCGTCGTGCGCACGGTCATCGACGGCGAGGGCTCGCTCGGCGTGCACGTGATCGTCGACCACGAGATCGACGGGCAGCTCGTCTCGAGCGTGTACGCACACATGCAGCACGGCTCGGCGGCCGTGTCCGAGGGCGACCCGGTGAAGGTCGGTCAGCTCCTCGGCCTGGTGGGCACGACCGGCATGTCGACCGGCCCGCACCTGCACTTCGAGATCCGCCTCGACGGCGTGACGAAGGTCGACTCCTACCTCTGGCTCAAGGCCAACGCCGGGCGCTGACCCGGCGGCGGGACGCGGGAGCCGCCGGGCGGACCCCGCGGCCCGCTACTCCGCGTGCAGCCAGACCGTGGTGTCGGCGGGCAGCGCCGGCTCGTGCAGCTCCTCCGAGGACAGCACCACGGAGCCGACGGGCAGCTCGACCGGAGCCTCGCCGAGGTTAGCGATCACCGTGACGGCTCCGTTGCGGAACGCCACGACGTCCTCCGGGTAGCCCTCGAGCCATTCGACGGCGCCGGAGCCCAGGTCCTCGGCGCGGCGCACCGCGAGCAGGGACCGGTACAGCTCTAGCGTCGAGCCCGCGACACCGCGCTGGCGGTCGCGCGCGAGCGGCGCCCAGTCGCCGGGCTGCGGCAGCCAGGAGTCGCCGGTGCCGCTGAAGCCGTACGCGGGTGCGTCCGCCTCCCACGGGATCGGCACCCGGCAGCCGTCACGGCCGTAGCGCTCGCCGCCCGTGCGGAACCAGGTCGGGTCCTGACGCGCCGAGTCCGGCAGGTCGATCGCCTCGGGGAGCCCGAGCTCCTCGCCCTGGTAGACGTAGGCGGAGCCGGGGAGCGCGAGCATGAGGGCGGTCGCGGCACGAGCGCGGCGCAGCCCCAGGACGGGGTCGGGGAGTCCCGGCGTGCGCGGGCCGATGCCGTAGCCCTGCGGGTTGTCGGACGTCAGTGCCAGGCGGCTCGCGTGGCGCACGACGTCGTGGTTCGACAGCACCCAGGTCGACGGGGCGCCGACGGCGGCGAAGGCCTCGACGGAGGAGTCGATGATGTCGCGGAGGGCGGGTGCGCTCCACGGGGTCTCGAGGTAGGCGAAGTTGAAGGCCTGGTGCATCTCGTCGGGGCGGACCCAGCGGGCGAGCTTGGAGAGCGGCTGCACCCACGCCTCGGCGCAGAGCACGCGGTCGTCCGGGTACTCGGCGAGCAGGGAGTGCCAGTCGCGGTAGATCTCGTGGACGCCGTCCTGCGCCCAGTAGGGGGCGGTGGCGGGCTCCTCGCCGTCGGCGGGAGCGACTCCGCCCATCGACCCGCTGTCGGCGGGCGGCGTGTAGTCGGGCAGCCCCTCGGCCTTGATCATCCCGTGCGCGACGTCGACGCGGAAGCCGTCGACGCCGCGGTCGAGCCAGAAGCGGAGGACCTCCCGGAAGCGCTCGCGCACCCACTCGTTCGTCCAGTCGAAGTCGGGCTGCGAGGTGTCGAAGAGGTGCAGGTACCACTGGCCGGCCGAGCCGTCGGGCTCCATGACGCGGGTCCACGCGGGGCCGCCGAAGACAGACTCCCAGTTGTTCGGGGGCAGCTCGCCCGACTCGCCCCGGCCGTCGCGGAACAGGTAGCGCGCCCGCTCGGCGCTGCCCGCGGGAGCGGTGAGCGCCTCCTGGAACCAGCGGTGGGCGCTGGAGGAGTGGTTGGGGACGAGGTCGACGATGATCCGGATGCCCAGGGCGTGAGCGCGGGCGAGCATCGCGTCGAAGTCGGCGAGGGTGCCGAAGAGCGGATCGACGTCGCAGTAGTCGGCGACGTCGTAGCCCGCGTCCTTCTGCGGCGAGGTCATGAAGGGCGAGAGCCAGATCGCGTCGACGCCGAGCTCGGCGAGGCTCTCGAGGCGCGAGGCGATGCCGGGCAGGTCGCCGATGCCGTCGCCGTCCGCGTCAGCGAAGGAGCGCGGGTAGATCTGGTAGATGACGGCGGTGCGCCACCACTCGGCTGCCCGGCGGTGCTCGGCCTCGGAGTCGGGGCCGGGGGAGTTCTCGGGCGCGCCGGAGAGAGCGGAGTCCAGGGTCATGGGGTCGAGTTTATCGGGCGGCTCAGGGGCGCCGGGGGCACGCCCTCCGCCGTCCCGTACAGTCGACGGGTGATCGATGAGACGCCGGACGAGGCCCGAGCCCGACGCCGACGGGCGCTGCTGTGGGTGGTGCCGCTGCTGGTGCTGCTGGTCGGCGGCCTGGTCGCCGTCACCCTCGCGATCGGCGGATTCGCGCTGCGCAGCATGACCGGCGCCTCCGCCGTGCAGCTCGTCCTGGTCGCCTAGGCGGTGGCGGCCGGGCCGTCCTCGTCCTCGGGCGGGGGCTCGGAGGAGGTGCGCGCCCGCTCCTCGGACGCGTGCGCGGTCTCGGGCCCGGTCGCGCGGGCCTGCTCGTCGGCGCGGGTGACCGCCTCCGCGAGCTCGTCGGCGACGAGGTACCCGGGAGAGACGGCCTCGGCCCGGTAGGCCGCCCGGCCGACCATGTGCGCCGAGACGGGCACGGTCAGCAGCTGGAAGCCGATCACCAGCACGATGGTCCCCGCGGCGGCGAAGCCGGGGTTCCGGATGGCGACCGCGAGCATCACGCAGATCAGTCCGAGCACCTGCGGCTTCGTGCCCGCGTGCATCCGGGAGAGCAGGTCGTCGAACCGCATCAGGCCGATCGCGGCCAGCAGCGAGAGCAGGGCGCCGACCAGCAGCAGCACAGCGGTGAGCACATCGAAGAACAGGTCCATGTCAGTCCTCCTCGCGGTTGGCCATGAACTTGGCGACGCTGATCGATCCGAAGACGGCGAACAGCGCGAGCCCGAGCGCGACGGGCAGGGTCCGCGCGTGGTGGTTGACCGCCATCTCGGCGCCGATCCCGCAGATGATCGTCGCGACGAGCACGTCGGCCGCGACGACCCGGTCGAGCACGGACGGACCGCGGAGGATCCGCACGAGCGCGAGCAGGCAGGCGGCGCCGAAGACCGGCACCAGGATCCAGATCAGCCAGTCGATCACCGGACCACCCCCGATCCGGCCTCGATCGGCCGATTCACGCGCTGCACGTCCTCGCGGGAGCCGATGGCCCGGACGATGCGCGCTTCCGTCCGGAGGACCGTCCGGCGCACCTCGTCGATCCGCTCGCCCTCGTCGTGGGTCACGCCGAGCACGTGCAGGTAGAGGACGTTCAGCTGCGGGTCCACGTCGATCACCAGGGAGCCGGGGACGAGCGAGACGGCCTCAGTCGTCCAGACGAGCATCCCCTCGGAGCGGCTGCGCAGGTGCACGGCGACGATGGCGTTGTGCACCGGGACGGGCAGGGTCAGGATCTGCCAGGACACCCGCACCGAGGCCACCGCGATGTCGGCCAGCAGGCGCAGGAGGAAGAGGAGCACGAACCACGGGTTGATGCGGTTCGAGAACTCGACCGGCGGCAGGTAGAACACCCGGGTGATCAGCAGGGCGACCAGGAAGCCGGTGACGATCGACAGCACCGAGACGTCGTCCCAGAGCAGCACCCAGATCCCGACGAGGGTCACGAACATCGCGACGCGGTTCCAGATGTCGACGCGGCGGCGGGGGCTCATCGCGGCCCCTCCTCTCCGAAGGACGAGTCGCGGTAGACGGTCGCGATGTAGGTCGCGGGGTCGGCGACGGCGCTCGCCGCTCGCTCGCTCGCGTCGTAGAGGGGACCGGCGCCGACGGTCAGAACGACGCCGACCACGACCATCCCCGCGGTGGCGAGCACCATCATCGGCGGCGAGTGGCGGGTGCGGATGCTGCCCGTGTCGTGGGGGTCCTCCTGCAGCTGGTCGATCAGGGGCGACTCGTAGCCGGGCACCTCCTCCTGGCGGCGCCAGAACACCATGTTCCAGACGCGCGCGACGGCGTAGAGGGTCAGGAGCGAGGTCACGGCCCCGGCGGCGATGACGGCCCAGATCAGCCACGACGGCTGGTCGACGGCCGACTCCGTGCCGGCGACGAAGAGCCCCACCTTGCCGAGGAAGCCGGTGAACGGCGGGATCCCGCCGAGGTTCATCGCGGGGATGAAGTAGAGCAGCGCCAGCAGCGGCGAGGCCTTGAGCAGCCCGCCGAGGCGCAGGATCGAGGTGGTACCGCCGACGCGCTCGATCAGGCCGGTCGCGAGGAAGAGCGTCGTCTGCACCGTGATGTGGTGGATGACGTAGAAGATCGTCGCCGCATAGCCGGCCGGGGTGCCCACGGCGATCCCGAAGACCATGTAGCCGATGTGCGAGACCAGCGTGAAGGACAGCATCCGCTTGATGTCTGCCTGCGCGACGGCGCCGAGGATGCCGACGATCAGCGTCAGCAGCGCCACCACCAGCAGCACCTCGCTCAGCCTCCCGCCGGGGAAGAGCAGGGTCTCGGTGCGGATCAGCGCGTACACGCCGACCTTGGTGAGGAGTCCGGCGAAGACGGCGGTGACCGGCGCCGGAGCCGTGGGGTACGAGTCCGGGAGCCAGAACGACAGGGGGAACACGGCCGCCTTGATCCCGAAGCCGAGCAGCAGCACCACGTGGAGCACCAGCTGCACGTCGGCGGGGAGCTCGGCGATGCGGATCGAGAGCTGCGCCATGTTGACCGTGCCGGTGGCGCCGTAGAGCAGGCCGATGGCCGAGAGGAAGAACACGCTCGAGACCAGGCTGACGACCACGTAGGTCGTGCCGGCGCGGATCCGCGGCGCGGTGCCGCCCAGGGTGATCAGCACGTAGCTCGCGGCCAGCAGGATCTCGAAGCCGACGTAGAGGTTGAAGAGGTCGCCCGCGACGAAGGCGTTGAGGATGCCCGCCGAGAGGATCAGGTAGGTCGGGTGGAAGATCGTGACCGGCGTCTCGCGGTTGCCGTCGACGAGGCCCTGGCCGACCGAGAACAGCAGGACGCCCAGCAGGGTGATCGAGGTGATCACGAGCATCAGCGCGGCGAGCGGATCGACGACCAGCACGATGCCCCACGGCGGCTCCCAGCCGCCCACGTAGACGGCGCTGCCGCCTCCGTCGCCGGTGAGGACCAGCACGAGCATCACCGAGGAGATCACCAGAACGCTCGAGAGCGTCACGATGTTCACGGTGATCTGCGCGCGCCGGTGGCGTCCGAGGATCAGCGCGACGGCCGCTCCCAGGAGGGGGAGGGTGACGACGAGCGGGATCAGGGCGTTCATCGGTCCTCCTTCCTGTCGTCGGTCATGGCGCTCTCCCCGTGCTTGGCGGCGGTGCCCTCGTCGCTGGACTCGAGCAGGACGTCGAGCGCCCGGTCGTCGGCGGTGGTCTGGGCCGAGATGCCCGCCGCGTCCTCGCGGACGGAGGCGTCGGTCTCGTCGTCCTCCACCTGGTCGGCGTTGGCGAGGCGCCAGCGCCGGTAGATCATCGCGAGGAGGAAGGCGGACACCCCGAAGGTGATCACGATCGCGGTGAGGATCAGCGCCTGCGGCAGCGGGTCGGCCATCTCGGCGGCGATCTGCTCGTAGGAGCGCCCGTCGTCGGTGACGAACGGCGCGATGCCCGAGCGGCCGGCCATCAGCAGGATGAGGATGTTGGTCGCGTTCCCGACGAGCAGGAACCCGATCAGGATGCGGGTGAGGCTGCGCTCGAGCATCTGGTAGACGCCCGCCGCGTACATCACCGCCATCACGACGATGAGGACGAGGGTGATGCTCATGCGCCGTCCCCCCTGCCCGGTCCGCCGACGACCGTGGAGCCGGTGGGGAGCGAGGTCTCGAGCCCGTCGACCGTGCCCTGGCCGGGGCCGGGGGTGCTGTCGGTCGAGTGCGTGACGCCGTCGCCCGAGGGGGAGCCCTGCTCGGCCTCCTCGCCGTGGCGGTCGACCTCGCCGCCGAGGCTGCGGAGGATGTCGAGGGCGAGGCCGATCACGATCAGGTACACCCCGATGTCGAAGAGGGTGGACGTGCCCAGGTGGAGCTCGCCCAGCACCGGCACCTCGAGGTCGAGCCAGCTCGATTCGAGGACCTCGAGGCCGAAGGCGAGGGAGGAGACGGCGGTGCCGACGGCGACGAAGAGGCCGAGTCCGAGGACCTTGCCCGCGTCGATCGGCGCGGCCTCGCCGAGCTCGAAGCGGCCGCCGGCGAGGTAGCGCGCGACGAGGGCGAGACCGGCGAGCAGGCCGCCCGCGAAGCCTCCGCCCGGGGTGTTGTGTCCGGTGAAGAGCAGGTAGACCGACACGATCATCGCGGGGTGGAAGAGCAGGCGCACCAGCACCTCGAGCACGATCGAGCGGTTCTCCGGCCGGAGCGTGCGCCCGGCGACGAGCCAGGAGCCCCGGTCGCCGTCGCGCTCGGCGTCGACGGAGGAGGCGGTCAGGTCCATCGCGCGCTCGCGGCGGTCGTCGGCGCTCTGCGACTCGAGGCGGGGAGCGCCTCCGGCCCGGCTGGAGAGGAAGATCAGGCTCGCGACGCCGGTGGCGACCACGACGAGGACCGAGATCTCGCCCATCGTGTCCCAGGCGCGGATGTCGACGAGCAGGACGTTGACGATGTTGCGGCCCTTGCCCTCCTCGTAGGCGAGGCGGGGCAGCTCGGCCGAGATCGGCGTCGCGGTCCGGGCGCCGAGGGCGATGGTGGCGGCGAGGGCCATGACTGCTCCGACCGCGATGCCGATGACGGCGCGCAGGCGCTTGCGCATCGGCTGGTGCTTCGCGGCGATGCGGGTCGGGAGGCGGCGCAGCACCAGGACGAAGACCACGAGGGTCACCGTCTCGATGAGCGCCTGGGTGAGGGCGAGGTCCGGTGCGCCCTGCAGGGCGAAGAGGGCCACCATCCCGTAGCCGGTGGCGCCGGCCAGCAGCACGGCGGCGACGCGGTTGCGGGCGATCGCGCACAGCACCGCCGCGAGGATCATCACGGCCGCGACCGCGAGCTGGCCCGGGCTGTCCCAGAAGACGAGATCGCCCGGCCAGGTGCGGTTGAGGGCGGCCGCACCGCCGACGCCGAGGACGAAGACCGCGAAGATCACCGTCAGGTAGCGGGGGAGCGAGCCGCGCTGGACGGACTCGGTGACCGTGCTGGCGACACTGTCGAGCCAGCGGACGGTGGCCCAGTAGCCCTCGGCCGAGTCGATCCGGTTGGGCAGCATCGACTGCGCGCGCGCGACGGCGACGCGCTTGGCGAAGAGCAGGAGTCCGACGGCGATCACGAGGGCGCTGAGTGCCAGCGCGGGCTCGAAGCCGTGCCAGAGCGCGAGGTGGTAGCCGCCGTGGTCGGAGGCCTCCGCGGCGGCGGCGAGCTCCGGGTCGGCGTCCGGGGCGGCGTAGGGGAGGGTGTCCGCGTAGACGGCGACGAGCGGGTCGAGCACGGAGGCGGCGATCCCGCCGATCATGCTGGCGGCGGCCAGCAGCACCGGGGCGGCGGTGAAGGTCCACGGCTCGGCGTGCAGGTGCGTGTCCTCGAGCCCCTTCTTCCGGGCGAAGGCGCCCCAGAAGAAGCGCGCGGAGTAGGCCACGGTGAGGATCGAGCCGAGGACGAGGCCGACCAGCGCGACCCAGGCCCAGAACGAGCCCTGCTCGATCGCCGAGATCAGGCTCGTGAACACGGCCTCCTTGGCGACGAAGCCCAGCAGCGGCGGGATGCCCGCCATCGACAGCACGCCGACGAGGGCGGCGCCCGCGAGCACCGGCGCCTGCCGTCCCAGGCCGCTGAGCTTGCGGAGGTCGCGCGTGCCGGCGCGGTGGTCGACGATGCCGACGGTGAGGAAGAGCAGCGCCTTGAAGAGGGCGTGGGCGACGAGCAGGGTCAGTCCGGCCAGCGCGGCGTCGCGCGAGCCGAAGCCGACGGCGACGGTCAGGAAGCCGAGCTGGCTGACGGTGCCGTAGGCCAGCACGAGCTTGAGGTCGTACTGCCGGAGCGAGCGCCAGCCGCCGACGAGCATGGTCCAGACTCCGACGCTCACCACCACGGGCAGCCAGACGGAGTCGTCGGCGAAGCCCGGCGCGAGGCGCGCGACGAGGTAGATGCCCGCCTTCACCATCGCGGCGGCGTGCAGGTAGGCGCTGACCGGCGTGGGAGCGGCCATCGCGGCCGGCAGCCAGAAGTGGAACGGCACCAGGGCGGACTTCGAGAACGCGCCGAGCAGCACCAGCACCAGCGCCGTCGACACGATCGGGCCGGAGGGGGCGGCGGCGACGATCCCGGAGAGGCTGGTGGTACCGGCCTGCACGATCAGGACGATGATCCCGACCAGCATCGCCAGCCCGCCGAGAGTCGTGACCAGGAGCGCCTGGAGCCCGGCACCCCGGCTCTCCTTGCGCCCGCTGTAGTGGCCGATGAGGAGGTAGGAGAGGACGCTCGTCGCCTCCCAGAAGACGAAGAGGATGATCACGTCGTCGGCCGTGACCAGCCCGTACATCACTCCGGCGAACGCGGACAGGAGCGCTGCGAACCGGCCCAGCGAGGGCTCGTCGCGGCTGAAGTACGTCGCGCAGTAGGCGAGGACCAGGGCGCCGACTCCGCTGACCACGAGGGCGAGGACGATCGAGAGCGCGTCCAGGCGGAAGGAGAGGGCGATGTCGAGCGCGGGGATCCACGGCACGGACTCGCGGATCTCGCCGCCGTCGAGGATCGTCGGCAGGGCGGTCGCGGTGGCGACGAAGCTCGCGGCCGGGATCAGCGCCAGCGCGTAGAACGTCTTCGGCCCGAACCGGTCCACCAGCCAGGGGGTCACCACGGCGATCGCGAACGAGATCACGAGGATGAGGAGCATCACATGTTCCTCCCAAGGTGTACCCAGCGCATAAGTCGGTCAAGAATATCGGAGCGCCCTCCCGCGGAACCTGAGTGCGCGGAGGCTTGACGGCCCCGTCGTGATCCGTCAGGGCCCTACCGTGGGGAGCATGGCCCGCTCGCTCCTCCCCGACCAGCTCTGCCGACTCCGCGTCCACGACCTCGCGACGGGGGAGTCGACGACCGTCTTCGAGTCCGACTCCGTCCTCGTGGAGGCGCCGAACTGGACTCCGGACGGCTCCGCCCTGATCGTGAACGGCGACGGCGGCCTCTTCCGACTGCCGCTCGAGGGGGCGCCCGTGCTCGAGCCGATCCCGCTCGACGGGGTGCCGGCCGAGCTCAACAACGACCACGTGCTCGCCCCGTCCGGCGGGCTCGCCTACGTCTCGGCGCGCGACGGGCACCTGTACGCGGTCGAGCTCGACGGCTCCGCCCCCGCCCGCCGCCTGACCGCCGAGCGCGAGGGCGCGCGCTTCAAGCACTACCTGCACGGCGTCTCGCCCGACGGCGCGACCCTCGCGCTGATCGGCGGCGGCGACGCCTCCGGGCGGTGGCGGACCGACGTCTACACGATGCCGGCCGGGGGAGGCGCGCTCACCGCCCTGACCGACGACGAGCCGGCGGACGACGGCGTCGACGTCTCGGCCGACGGCCGCACCCTCGTCTTCAACTCCGAGCGGGCCGGGGGCGGGGCGCAGCTGTTCCGCATCGGCCTCGACGGCTCCGCGCTCTCCCGCCTGGTCGAGTCGGACACGGTCGACTGGTTCCCGCACGAGTCGCCCGACGGCGCGCACCTGCTCTACCTCGCCTATCCGGAGGGGACGGCCGGGCACCCCGAGAACGTCGACGTCGAGCTGCGGCTGCTCGACCTCCCCGGGCGCTCGACGCTCGAGCCCGGCCGCGTGCTGGAGCGCCTCCACGGCGGGCAGGGGACGATCAACGTCTCCGGCTGGGCGCCGGACGCGACGCGCTTCGCCTACGCCGACTACCCGCGGCGCTGAGAGCCTGAGTCCTTGCCGCGCATGCGCGGGAGGGGGATCGATCACGGCGGGGAGCGGGTCTTGAATCGGGGGATGAGCATCGACAGCGCAGCATCCTCCTCCGTCACCCGCTCGCCGCTCGGCGACTCCGGCATCGACGTCTTCCCGCTCTCGCTCGGCGGCAACGTCTTCGGCTGGACCGCGGGCCGGCAGACCTCCTTCGACGTCCTCGACGGCTACACGGCCGCGGGCGGTGACTTCATCGACACCGCCGACGCCTACTCCGCCTGGGTCCCGGGCAACACGGGCGGCGAGTCCGAGACGATCATCGGCGAGTGGCTCGCGCAGCGCTCGGGGGACCGGGACGACGTGGTGATCGCGACGAAGGCGGGCCGCCACCCGCAGTTCACCGGCCTCGCGCCCGACACCGTGCGCGCGGCCGCCCGCGCCTCCCTCGAGCGCCTCGCGACCGACCGGATCGACCTCTACTACGCCCACTTCGACGACGAGGCCGTGCCGATGGCCGACATCGCCGCCGTGTTCTCGGAGCTCGTGGACCAGGGCCTGGTCCGCGCGATCGGAGTGTCGAACTTCAGCGCCGATCGCGTCGCGGAGTGGCTGCGCATCGCGGGCGAGGAGGGCCTGCACGCGCCCGTCGCGCTGCAGCCGCACTACAACCTCGTGGAGCGCGGGATCGAGGCCGACCTGCTGCCCCTCGCCCGCGAGGCGGGGCTGGCCGTCGTCCCCTACTCCGCCCTGGCGTCGGGATTCCTGACCGGCAAGTACCGCGACGGATCGACGCCCGAGGGTCCGCGCGCCGACGGCGCCTCCCGCTACCTCGACGGCCGCGGCCGCCGGGTGCTGGCGGCGCTCGATGCGGCGGCGGAGGCGCACGGCGCCGAGGTGGCGACGGTGGCCCTCGCTTGGCTCCGCTCGCAGCCCGGAGTGGTCGCGCCGATCGCCAGCGCCCGCGTGATGGAGCAGCTGCCGGCGCTGATCGCCTCGGCCTCCCTCGAGCTGAGCGCCGAGGAGCTCGCCGCGCTCGACGAGGCGAGCCGGGCGTAGCCGCAGACGGGCGGCCGCGGGGGCGCGTCCCCCGCGGTCATCGACGCTCCGTGGAGGTGCTATCGTCTAACGGTGCCAAATCGCGGGCACGCCCCGAGAGGGGCTGTCAGACCCGCAGGTGCGCCCCCTTAGCTCATTGGTAGAGCACTTCCTTGGTAAGGAAGAGGTAGTGGGTCCGATTCCCACAGGGGGCTCCGTTCCCCGCAGGCCAGGCCTGCGAAGAACGCGCGGCGGGGTAGCTCAGGTGGTTAGAGCACACGGCTCATAATCGTGGTGTCGCGGGTTCAAGTCCCGCTCCCGCTACAGCGAGAAGGCCCCGGTTCGCGCGTCGAGCCGGGGCCTTCGGCTTTCCCGGGCGAGGTCCTGCCCGTGGGAGAGGTCTCAGACCGCGCAGCCCGCGAAGAGCACGTCGTCCGAGGAGACCAGGTCCTCCAGGGTCAGCAGGCGGTCGAGGTCGTGGCCGGCGGCCAGGGCGTTGGCGCGCTCCGGTGCGGTCTGGGGGGCGAGGCGCCCCTCCATGACCCCGCCGAGGGCGCGGACGGCGCAGGCGGCGACCACTCCCTCCGGGGTGCCGCCGATGCCGAGGACGAGGTCGACGCGGCCCGCGGGATCGGCCGCCTCGATCGCGACCGACACGTCGCCCTCGCCGCGCAGCTCGAGCGCGACCCCGGCCGCGCGCAGAGCCTTGATGAGCCCGGAGTGACGCGGCTTGTCGAGCACGACGACGACCAGCTCCGCGACGGGCTTCCCGAGCGCCGCCGCCAGCCGTGCGGCGTTCTCGGCGGGAGGGAGGTCGAGCGAGACGGCGCCCCGGCCCGCTCCGGAGCAGACCAGCTTGTCCATGTAGAAGACGTCACGCGGGTCGAACAGCGTGCCTCGCGGGGCCAGCGCGATCACGCTCACCGAGCCGGGGAGCCCCTCCGCCGTGAGCCGGGTCCCGTCGAGCGGATCGACCGCCACGTCGCAGGAGGGAGCGGAGGCGCGGCCGAGGCGCTCGCCGTTCGCGAGCATCGGGGCCTCGTCCTTCTCGCCCTCGCCGATCACGACGACGCCGTCGAACGGAGCGTCGGCCAGCACGGCGCGCATCGCCGCGACCGACGCCTCGTCCGCCGCGACCTTGTCGCCGCGCCCGTACCAGCCGCGCGCCGCCTCGGCCGCCGCGCGCACGGCTGCGGCCACTGCCTCCTGCAGCTCGGCCGGGTAGGCGGGCGACGCGATCAGCCGCAGGCCGCTCATGCGCGCGCGGGCTGAGCGGTCGCGGTGCGGACCAGCCGCTCCAGGGTGCGCAGGCCGTCGGAGGAGAGCACCGACTCCAGGTGCCCCTGCACCGACGCGACGTGCTCGCCGCGCAGGGCGTTGACCACTCCCGTCTCCGGATCGACCGACACCTCGAGCCCCAGCCGGGGCGTGCGCGCGACGCCGGGGGCAACGGAGGAGAAGGTGTTGTAGAAGCCGATCGCGGCGTCCTCGCCGAACACGTCCACCGCCAGGCGCACGCCCTGGCGGGGCGCGGGCAGCGGCTCGACCGGGAGGCCAGCCAGCAGCGACAGCATCTGGTGGCTGAGGCAGACGGCGAGCATCGGCCGCTCCGCCTCGAGGCGCGTGGTCATCAGCGAGCGCAGGTGCGCGATCCGCGGGTCGGAGTCGTCGCGGGGGTCGCCCGGGCCGGGGCCGAAGACGACGAGGTCGTCGCTCAGCACGTCGGCGACCTCCGACCAGCGCTCGACCCGGGCGTCCATCCCGAGGTGGCGCAGTTGGTGGGCGAGCATCGTCGTGAACTGGTCCTCGTTGTCGACGATCAGCGCGGTGTGCCCGGCGAGGCCGGCGATGTGCTCGGGCGCCTGGGGCCGGAGCCAGAACGAGGCGAGCCGCTCGTTGCGCGCCTCGAGCGCCTCCTGCACGCCCGGCTGCGCGTTCAGGTCGAGGGCCGGCGGCACCTCGCGGTGCGGCAGCAGGCCGAGGGCGGAGAGGACGCCCGACGCCTTCGCCCGCGTCTCGGCGACCTCGCCCTCGGGGGTGGAGTGGCGCACGAGCGTCGCGCCGGCCGGCACGGTGAGGCGGCCGTCCGCGCGGAGGTAGGCGGTGCGGATGAGGATGGGGGCGTCGACCGTGTAGCCGTGCTCCTCCGGCTCGAAGAGGGCGAGCACGCCGGAGTAGTAGCCGCGCGGCTCCTTCTCGTACTCGGCGATCACGGCGCACGCGTTCTCCATCGGCGAGCCGGTGACCGTGGGCGCGAACATCGTCAGCCGCAGGACCTCGCGCACGTCGAGTCCGGTGCGGCCCTCGAGCAGGTACTCGGTGTGGCTGAGCCGCGACATCTGCTTGAGGAACGGCCCGAGGATGCGGCCGCCGTCCGGGCAGACCGCGCTCATCATCTTCATCTCCTCGTCCACGACCATGAAGAGCTCCTCGCTCTCCTTGACGTCGGCGAGGAACGCGAGCACCTCCTCCCCGGTGGGTCCGGCCGCGGGGTGGCGGAAGGTGCCGCTGATCGGGTTCATCATCGCGACGCCGTCGCGCACCGAGACGTGGCGCTCGGGGGTTGCGCCGACGGCGGTGACCGTCTGCGCGCCGTCGACGCCGGGGGTGTGGATCGCGAAGGTCCAGTACGCGCCGGACTCGTCGGTGAGCAGGCGGCGGAACCAGGCCAGGACCGCCTCGACGGGCGGCGCGTCGGTCTGCGCGACGAAGGCGCGGTTGATGACGAAGTTGGCGCCCTCGCCGCGGCCGATCTCGTCCTCGATCACCCGGCGGACGATGTCGGCGTACTCGTCGTCCGGCACGTCGAAGCCGCGCTCCTCGACCGGGATCTCCCGCTCGGGCAGGAGCCGCAGCACCTCCGCCAGGGGGACGCTCTCGCGCTCGCGCACCACGAGGTTGCGCAGCGGGGCTCCGTCGTCCTTCGCCGCGAAGCCGCGCTCGCGCACCTGCCGGTAGGGCACGAGGGTCAGCACGTCGTCGCCGTCGAGCGGGATGTCGGCCAGGCCCTCGACGTCGAGCACGTCGCCCGTGAACACGTCGACGGCGTCGCGGCCCTGGCGGAGGACCACCGCGAACGGCAGCGTCCCGTCGGAGGCGAGGATGCGGGAGAGGAGCGAGGTCATCGTGGTCCTTGAATCGGGTCGTGCCCCACCCGGGCCCTGACATGCAGAACGACCGCCCGGAGGAGGCGGTCGCGTGCGAGGGGTCTGCGCGTCGGTCCGCCTAGGAGGCGGGCCACCAGGGGCTTCGGATCGACGTGCGCACGCGGCGAGTCTAGGGGAGAGCCGGGCGGCGGCCAAGCGGTGTCAGGCGGCCGGCCGCTCGGTCGGCTCGCCCCGCAGGGTCCGGAGCAGGAGGGTCGCGCCGGCCGTCGCGGCGGGGGTGGCGACGACCGCGCCCCCGGGGACGAGGAACGCCAGGTAGACGGCGATGCCGAAGCCGAGCGAGACCGCGCGGTGCTCGCCGAGGAGGCGGCGGCGGTCGCGGAGGGAGAGCCCCCGGGCGTCGCCCGCGAACCCGGTCAGCTCGAGCGCGAGGGCCCTCCCGCCGACCAGGGCGCCGGCGACGAGGCCGACGATCGAGCCGACCAGCGGCACCAGGCCCAGCAGCACCAGGACCACGCCGATCCCGAGGGAGGTGGCGACCAGCACGGCGGAGTCGCGGAGGCCGCGGCCGACCCCCTGCCAGAAGGTGCTCTCGCGCTCGTCGGGCACGCCGCCGAGGTCGTCCTCGACCCGCCGCCAGATCCGCTCGTAGAAGGGGTCGCCGACCAGCAGGGTCACCGCGGCGAAGAGGACCACGCCGAGGGCGAGCGAGGCGCCGACCACCGCGATCGAGAGCACCAGGCGGACGGTGGCGGCCGTGCCCTCGTCCCAGCCGCCTGCGAACGGGGTGAGCGCGGTCACCGCGTCCTGCACCCGCGTGAGCACCAGGACCAGCACGCCGACGAAGACCAGACCGACGATCAGGGGCGGGATCGCGCCGAGGAGCATCGCCCGCGGCGAGCGGACCCAGGTGCGGAAGCCGCGGAGGAAGAGCCGGGCACCGAGGCCGAGATCGCGGAGGACGCTCATCCCCCGATCCTCGCAGGTGGGTCCGGGTCGGGGGTCCGGCAGAACGCCCGACTGCACGGGACGTGGAACCTCAGACCCGCTCGAACGGAGCGAGCAGCCCCGCCATCGCCTTCGTCCGCGGCGCGGCGTACTCGTCGCGCCGCGAGGTGCTGACGCCCATCGCGACGAGCCCCTCCACCAGGCGCACCGCCGAGGCGACGCCGTCGATCACGGGCACGCCCAGCTCCCGTGAGAGGTCGCGGCACAGGTCGGCCATGCCCGCGCAGCCCAGCACGATCGAGTCGGACCCGTCGACGGCCAGCGCTGCGGCGCACTCCGCCAGGATCGCGCGGCGGGCGTCGGAGCGGGGGTCGTCGAGTTCGAGCACGGGGATGTCGCAGGCGCGCACCTGACGGCAGGCGTCGCTGAACCCGGCGCGGCGGGCGATGTCCCAGGCGCGGCCGCTCGTGCGCGAGAGCGTGGTGACCACGCTGAAGCCCCGGCCGACGAGCGCGGCCATGTGCATGGCGGCCTCGGCGATCCCCACGACCGGGCCGCTTGCGATCTCGCGCGCGGCGTCGACGCCCGGGTCGCCGAAGCACGCGATGACCGCGCCATCGCAGCCGGCCGCCTCCGCCCGGGCGATCTCGTGCAGGACGCCGGGCACGGCGAGCGCCTCGTCGTAGTGGCTCTCGATCGACGCCGGACCCATCCTCGGGGTGACGGCCGTGATCTCGGTGCCGAGCGAGGCGACGGAGCGGGCGGCCCGGCCGATCGCCGCGGTCATCGCAGTGCTGGTGTTCGGGTTGACGACGGTGATGCGCATGGTGGTTCCTCGGTTCGGGTGCCGGGAGGGGGAGGGACCCGCCCGGCCGCCGGTCCGCGGGATGCGGAGCGGCCGGAGCGGATCCCTCCTCCGTGCCGGCCGGATCAGACGGTCGAGCCGTCGCTGACGTGCTCGAGGTCCTCGTCGAGGCGCCCGATCCGCGGCGCGCGCCGCTCGAGCACGGCCATCGCGACGAACCCGAGCCCGCAGCCGAGGAACCAGCTGTAGTCGCCGAGCCAGATGAACTCCGGGCCTCCCGCCTCCGCGATCCAGCGCGGCACGAGCACCGAGGCGACGGAGGGGACTCCGCCGATCACGGTCGCCCAGACGGCGTTGGGGTTGAAGCCGCGCGAGAACCAGTAGCGGCCCTTCTCGCTCATCGTGTAGAGGTCGTCCACCCAGACGCGCTGGCGGCTGATCAGGTAGTAGCCCGCGATGAGGACGCCGAACAGTGGCCCGATCAGCGCGCCGAGGATGCCGAGCGTGTAGTGGATGGCGGTGTCGTTCGAGTACCAGTTCCACGGGGTGAGCACCACCGAGCCGACGGCCGCGATCATGCCGCCCATCCGCCAGCTGATCTTCTTCGGGTTGACGTTCGAGAAGTCGAACGCGGGGGAGATGAAGTTGGCGACGATGTTGATGCCGATCGTCGCGATGACGAACGTGAGCCCGCCCAAGAGCACGGCGAACCAGGTGTCGATCCGCTCGACGGTCTCGATCGGGTCGGTGATCAGCTCGCCGAAGACCGGCACGGTCGCCGAGGCGGTGATCACGGTGAGGAGGGAGAAGAAGAGGAAGTTGATCGGGAGGCCGAGCAGGTTGCCGCGCTTCACGGCGCCGTAGCTGCGGGCGTACCGGGAGAAGTCGCCGAAGTTGAGCATCGGGCCCGAGAAGTAGGAGACGACCAGGGCGACGGCCGAGATCATCACCGGCACCGCGGCGGCGAGGTCGAGCGGCTCGCCGGAGCCGAGGGTGAGCGAGATGTTCTCCCAGCCCGCCTGCGACACCAGGTAGACGGCCAGCACGAGCATCACCACGTAGACCGCCGGTCCCGCCCAGTCGATGAAGCGGCGGATCGACTCCATGCCCCGCCAGAACAGCGCGGCCTGCGCGACCCAGAGGATCGCGTAGGAGAGGTAGCCCAGAGCCGAGAGGCCGAGGAACGACGCCTCGGGCGTGTTCAGGGCGGCCATGCCCGGGAAGAACTTGAGGAAGACGATGTTCAGCGACTGCGCCGCCAGGTAGGTCTGCACGCCGTACCAGGCGATCGCGATCAGTCCGCGGATGATCGCCGGGATGTTCGCGCCGCGGATGCCGAAGATCGCGCGGTTGATGACGGGGTAGGGCACGCCGGTGACCTGGCTGGGCTTGGCGACGAGGTTGCAGAAGACCTGCACGATCACGATGCCCACCACCAGGGCGACGAGGACCTGCCAGCCGGCCAGGCCCAGCGCGAAGAGCGAGCCCGCGGTCACGTACCCGCCGACGCTGTGCACGTCCGACATCCAGAACGCGAAGATGTTGTAGCTCGACCAGCGCTGCTTCCGGAGCGGCGCGAGGTCCTCGTTGGAGAGGCGGTCGTCGTAGCCGGCGCTCGCCGCGGCGGCGGGATCCGGATCGACGGGGGGAGCGGTGACTCGGGGTGCGGTGACGCGGTCGGACATGGGTGGATCCACCTCTCGGGCGGTCGTGCGCAGAGCGGCACGGAGCGGATGTGTCAGGGTGGTCGGGACGTCCGGCCGAGGAGGCGGGGCGTCGCGGAGAGCGTTCCGAGTGAAGTGATCACTTCACACGGGCCACGCTACGAGTCGGGAGGCCGCCGCTCGTTTCGGCTCCGTTACGGCTGTGTGACGATCCGCGAGAGGGGACGGGCCATGCCCTCCGACGACACCGCGCCCGACGAGGCGGCCGCCCGGGCGATCGCGGACGGGGCCGGACTCGGCGCGAGACTGCGGGAGCTGCGGCTCTCGGCGGGCCTGTCGCTGAAGGCCCTCGCCGGGCGACTCGGCATCTCCGTGAGCGCCGTCTCGCAGATCGAGCGCGGAGCGATGCAGCCCTCGGTCGGCCGGCTGATCGCCCTCGTGGACGCGCTGGGGGTCCCGCTGTCCGCCGTGTTCGACCAGGGCGCGTCGGCGCCGGTCGAGACCGCGGTCGTCCGGGCGCGCGAGTCGGCGCCCGTGGCGCTCGAGGGCGGAGTGCTGTTCCGCCGTCTGGCGCCGCGTCCGCTGGACGCCGTCGACTTCTTCGAGTCGACCTACCCGCCGGGCTCGACCTCGACGGCGCACCGGCAGCTGCTCCGCCACGACGGGTTCGAGATGGGGACGGTGACGCTCGGGGAGCTGACGGTCGAGTTCGAGGACGAGACGGTCGTCCTCGGGCCGGGCGACGCCATCACGTTCCCGTGCGAGCGGCCGCACCGCATGGTCAACACGGGCTCGACCACGGTGATCGCGACCTGGCTGATCGTCCACCGCTGACACCGCGCCGGTGCTTCGTGCCGGACCTCTGGCGGCACCACCTGCGTATGGGACCCTGGTCCTCGCTCCTCCACAACGGGCGGACGACCGTCTCCTGTCCACACCCCGGTCGGGATCGGGGCGCGGCGGGCCCTCGGTGTCGGTACCGCCTGGTGGGCTGGTCTCCTCGACCGAGGGGTGCGGAACGTGGAGGAGCGGATGGACGGCAGGAACGACGAGGGGTGCCCGCGCTGGTGCGCGGGCGAGCACGACGAGCTGGTCGCGGCGGGGGAGCGGCTGCACCGCTCCGCGGCGAGCTCGCTCCCGGTGGTGCTCTGGGCGGGCCGAGACGGGGCCGCGGGCGCGACGGTGCACGTCTCCCTGTGCCGCCCGGGGGAGTCGGGGGAGGACAGGCTCCGCCTGGAGGCCGACGGGCTCGGCGAGGTCGACCTCGATCTCAGCTCGGGGTCGCGGCTGGCCGGCGCGGTGCTCCGGCTACTCGGCGCCTCGTGAGGTGCGCGGCGGATCGGGCGGCAGGAGGTCCGTCAGCTCGATCTCGAGCGCCTCGCAGAGCGCGAGGAGGGTGTGCAGCGTGGGGTTCGCGGGCGAGCCGGGCTTCGACTCGCCCTTCTCGAACTTCTGGTAGGTGTAGCCCGCGAGCCCGGCCGCGTGGGCGATCCGCTCCTGGCTGGCGCCCTTGGCGATGCGGGCCCGGTGCATGTTGGTGCCGAGCTCGCGGGCGTAGGTCGCCCAGTCGCGCTCGGGAGTGGGTGTCGACATGCCCGCCAGCTTCGGAGAAGTTCGGCCGCGGGTCAGCCATACACGGATGGGAAATTCCCGGTGGTCATACCCGGGTGACCACCGGCGGCGCCTCCGGAGCCCCGAGGGCCCCGCGACGGCAGCGCCTAGTATGGCCGGGTGCCAGTGAACCCCGAACTCGTCGGGCGCGTCTTCGCGCCCACGGAGCCCTATCAGGTGGGGCGCGAGAAGGTGCGCGAGTTCGCCCGCGCCGTC
The DNA here is from genome assembly GCF_002932735.1 of Rathayibacter sp. AY1B7. NCBI lineage: Bacteria > Bacillati > Actinomycetota > Actinomycetes > Micrococcales > Microbacteriaceae > Rathayibacter > Rathayibacter sp. AY1B7. The sequence continues at coordinate 38,703 of NZ_PSWK01000021.1, read as the reverse complement.
TCCGCGACCTCCCCCCTGCACCACGACGTCGAGGCCGCCCGCGCCGCCGGGCACCCCGACCTCGTCGCTCCGCCCACCTTCGCCGTCGTCGTGCAGGAGTTCACGCTCCAGCAGCTGCTCGCCGAGCCCGACGGCGGGATCGACTTCAGCCGCGTCGTGCACGGAGACCAGCGCTTCGTGCTGTCCCGTCCGGTCGTGGCCGGCGACGAGCTGACCGCGACCCTCTTGGTCGCCACCATCAAGAAGCTCGGCGCCCACTCCATGGTCACCACCGAGTCCCGCATGGTCGACGCGAGCGGCGAGCACGTCGTCACCGCGATCTCGACCCTCGTGGTCAGGGGAGACGAATGAGCACCGCACTGCCCGCTCTCGCCGAGCTGAGCGTCGGCCAGGTCGTCGCCGAGAGCCGCTTCCCGATCGACCGCGGCACCCTGGTGCGCTACGCGGGCGCCTCGGGCGACTTCAACCCCATCCACTATCGCGACGACGTCGCCGCCGAGGTCGGCCTGCCCGGCGTGCTCGCGCACGGCATGCTCACGATGGGCACCGCGGTGCAGGTCGTCGTCGACTGGGTCGGCGACCCCGGACGCGTGGTCGACTACCAGGTGCGCTTCACCCGCCCCGTCGTGGTGGACCCGCGCGACGGCGCCGCCATCGACGTGGTCGCCAGGATCGGTGCTGTGAACGCCGAGGAGGGCTGGGTCCGCGTCGACCTCGCCGTCTCGGTCGAGGGCCAGTCCGTCCTCGGCAAGGCCCAGGCACGGGTCCGACTCGCGTGACCTCCGCGCCGCTGCTCTCCGCCCTGACCACCCTCCGCGTCGGCGGACCCGCCGAGCGCCTCGTCGAGCCCTCCACCGAGGCGGAGCTGGTCGAGACGCTCGTCGGCCTGTGGTCGGACGACGAGCCGTGGCTGCTGCTCGGCGGCGGCTCCAACCTCCTCGTGGGCGACGACGGGGTCGAGGGCACGGTCGTGCGCGTGCGCACCACCGGCGTCGAGCGGCTCCCCTCCGACGAGCCGGGGCGCGTGCTCCTGCGGGTCCAGGCGGGCGAGTCGTGGGACGGCCTCGTCGCGACGACCGTGGGGCGCGGCTGGGCGGGCCTCGAGGCCCTCAGCGGCATCCCCGGCACGGTCGGTGCGTCGCCCGTGCAGAACATCGGCGCCTACGGCCAGGAGCTCTCGGACACGCTGGTCGCGGTCGACTTCCTCGACGAGGGCGCCCGCGAGCCCGTCCGGCTGACGGCGGAGGAGCTGCAGTTCGCCTACCGCACCTCCGTGATCAAGCAGGGCCGCCGGGGCGCGGTGCTGGCCGTCGAGTTCGCGCTCGAGGAGGTCGGCGCCGAGGGCGACGGCACTCCCGTCGCCTACGGTCAGCTGGCGTCGGCGCTCGGAGTCGCGCTCGGCGACCGCGTGCCGCTCGCGCGGGTGCGCGAGACCGTGCTGGCGCTGCGTGCGGGCAAGGGCATGGTCCTCGATCCGGAGGACCCGGACACCGCGAGCGCCGGCTCCTTCTTCACCAACCCCCTCGTCACGAGCGCGTTCGCCGACTCCCTGCCGCCCGAGGCGCCGCGCTGGCCGGTCGAGCCGACGGCGGAGGCGCCCGTCATCACCCCGCTCGCCGCGGTCGAGGCAGGAGCGCCCGTCGGGCTGCCCGTGCCTCCCCGCGCCGACGGCCTGGTGAAGCTCAGCGCCGCGTGGCTGATCGAGCACGCCGGCGTCTCGCGCGGTTTCGCCCTGCCCGGCTCGCGGGCCGCCGTGTCGAGCAAGCACACCCTCGCCCTGACCAACCGCGGAGGAGCGACGGCCGAACAGGTCGCCGAGCTCGCCCGGTACGTCCAGGGCCGCGTCCTGGCGGAGTTCGGCGTGCTGCTGCACCCCGAGCCCGTCGTGGTCGGCACCGCGGTCTGAGTCCGCGCGGTCTGCGCGCGCAGGCCCCGCGCTCGCGGGGACGCGCGCCCTCCGGCCGCGGCCTCCTCCGGCTCAGCTGTCGCGGCGGATCCAGCGGAAGCCGAAGCGGCAGGCGACGAGCCCCACGACGAGCCAGATACCGAGCACCAGCGCGACGCCGCCGAGGTCCCACGACCCGTTCACCTCCGCCTCTTCGAACCCGCTCGGCAGGAACACGGCGCGCATGCCCTGCGCGATCCACTTGAGCGGGAAGACGCTCGCCGTGTTCTGCAGCCAGTCCGGCAGCGTCGTGAACGACAGGTACGACCCCGAGATGAACTGCAGCACGAGCAGCGGCGGCACGATCACGGCGGTCGCGCTCTTGCCCGAGCGGGGCAGCGCGGAGACGGCGATGCCGAGGATGGCCGACGTCGCGACTCCTGCCAGGTAGACCCAGGCGAAGGTCGCCCAGCGCCCGCTGTCGGTGGGCAGCTCGACCGAGAACACCGTCGCCGCGACGAGGAGCAGCAGGGCCGTCTGCGCGAGGCTCGTCACGAGCACCTGGCCGAACTTGCCGATGAAGTAGCTGAAGACCGGCAGCGGTGCCCCCGCGAGGCGCTTGAGCGTGCCGTCGCCGCGCTCGACCGCGATGTCGACGCCCAGGTTCTGGACGCCCGAGAGCAGGATCCCGGCCGCGGCGAGGCCCGGCACGTAGTACTCGGCCATCGGGATGCCCGGGTCCTGCGGGTTCGCCTGCATCACCGCGGTGTCGCCGAACGCGACCGAGAAGATCGTCAGGAGCAGCACCGGGAAGAGGAAGGTGAAGAACACCTGGTCCGGAGCGCGGAAGTACGAGCGGATCTCGTAGCGGGCGCGGGCGAGTCCGAGGCGGACGGTGCGTCCCGGGCCGGTGGAGAGGGTGCGGGGGCGGGTGGCGACGGCGGTCACGCGGGCTCTCCGATCAGGTCGACCGCGTCGCGGTCCTCGCGGATGAGGTCGAGGTAGATGTCCTCGAGGCTGGGGCGGACGACCTCGAGCGCCGTCGGCTCCCCGATCCGGGCGTGCAGCTCGGCGACGGTCCGGGCGGGCTCGGTGGTGCGCAGCCGGTGCAGCACGCCGTCCTCGCGCCACTGCACGATCGGGACGCGCGCCTCGTCTCCTCCGATCGCGCTCATCGGGCCGATGGCCAGGAGCCGCCCGCCGGAGATCACGGCGGCGCGGTCGCCGAGGCGGGCGGCCTCGTCGAGGTAGTGGGTGGTGAGGAGGATGGTCGTGCCCTCGCTCTTGAGCAGGGCGATCAGGTCCCAGAAGGAGTGGCGGGCCTCGGGGTCGAATCCCGTGGTGGGCTCGTCGAGGAACACCAGCTCGGGACGGCCGATGATGCCGAGGGCGACGTCGACGCGGCGGCGCTGGCCGCCCGAGAGGCGCCCGATGCGCGAGCGGGCCTTGGACGTCAGCCCGACGGCCTCGATGGTCTCGTCGACGTCGCGCGGTCGCGGGTAGAGGCTGGCGAAGTGCGCGATCTGCTCGCGGACCGTCGCGTTGCCGGACTCGCCGCTGGACTGCAGGACGATCCCCAGACGCGCCTTCCACGCCAGGTCGCCGTGGCGCGGGTCGACCCCGAGCACCGACACCTCGCCGCCGGAGCGGTCGCGGTAGCCCTCGAGGATCTCGATGGTCGTCGACTTCCCGGCGCCGTTCGGGCCGAGGAGCGCGAAGGTCTCGCCCCGGTGGATGTCGAAGGAGACTCCCGCGACCGCCGGAGCGCCCCCGTAGTCCTTCCGCAGGTCGCGGACTCGGACGGCGTGGTCTTCGCTCATCGTCACAGCGTGCCCTGTCGCACCCCTCCGGCGACAGTGATCCCCGATTTCCGCCTCCCTCTTGCCCTCCCCGCCCCGAGATGCCAGGCACCCCTCACCTGTCGGACAGGCGCGTCGCAGTACCCGCCGGTCACCGTGAGGCACGGTCGAGCGGCGACCGGCGATCCGCGTGTCGGCGGATCGTCGTCCGCGCTGCGCATCCCGCTCTCTGCGACGCACCTCGTCGTCGAGCCGGCCGCGGCCTATCGACGACGCAGGAGGAGAGGGGCTAGACGGTGCCGAAGAGCCGCTGCAAGCGGCGCACGCCCTCGAGGAGCGCGTCGTCGCCGAGGGCGTAGGACAGGCGGAGGTAGCCGCTCGGTCCGAAGGCCTCCCCGGGGACGGTGGCGACCTCGGCCTGCTCGAGGATGAGGTCGGCGAGCTCGAGGGAGGTCGTCGGGGTGGTGCCGTTCCACTCGCGGTTCAGCAGCCCGTTCACGTCGGGGTAGACGTAGAACGCGCCGCCGGGGGTGGGGCACTCGATCCCGTCGATCGCGTTCAGCTCGGCGACGATGGTGCGGCGGCGGCGGTCGAAGGCCAGGCGCATCTCCTCGGCCGGCTCCTGCGGGCCGGTGAGGGCGGCGATCGCGGCGCGCTGCGAGATGTTCGAGACGTTGCTCGAGAGGTGCGACTGGAGGTTCGAGGCGCCCTTGATCGCGTCGGCCGGGCCGACCATCCATCCGACGCGCCAGCCGGTCATCGCGTAGGTCTTCGCGACGCCGTTGACGAGGATCGTCCGGTCGCGCAGGGCCGGCACCGCCTCGACGATCGAGGTCGCGTGCTCGAGCGGGCTCGCGTCGTCCTGGTCGCCGGTGGAGTAGACGAGGTTCTGGTAGATCTCATCGGCGATGATCCAGAGGCCGTGCTCCTCGGCCCACTCGCCGATCTCGCGGGTCTGCTCGGCCGAGTAGACGGCGCCGGTGGGATTGGAGGGGGAGACGAACAGGAGCACCTTGGTGCGCTCGGTGCGCGCGGCCTCCAGCTGCTCGACGGTGACCAGGTAGCCCTGGTCGGCGCCCGCGAACACGTCCACCTGAACGCCGCCGGCGAGCTTGATCGCCTCGGGGTAGGTGGTCCAGTACGGGGTCGGCACCAGCACCTCGTCGCCGTCGTCGAGGAGGGTCTGGAAGGCCTGGTAGACGGCCTGCTTGCCGCCGTTGGTGACCACGACCTGCGAGGGGTCGACGGCCCATCCGGAGTCGCGCGCCGTCTTCTCAGCTATGGCAGCGCGGAGGTCGGGGAGGCCCGCCGCGGGGGTGTAGCGGTAGTTCCTCGGGTCGAGCACGGCGGCCGAGGCGGCCTCGACGATGTGCTCGGGAGTGAGGAAGTCGGGCTCGCCGGCGGCGTAGGACACGACCGGTCGGCCCTGGGCCTGGAGGGCCTTCGCCTTGGCGTCGACCTTAAGAGTGGCGGACTCGGCGATGGCGGCGATGCGGGCGGAGATGCGCGTGGTGGAGGACACGACGGCCAGCGTATCCTGCGCGCGCACGGGGCTCCGAGGCCCCCCGCCGCTCGGCTGGACACGCCCTGCGGGTCCACGTACACTCGTCCGAGGTAGTCGATCTCTGCCCTCATCCACAGCGCCCGCGAGGGTCGCGGCGGTGGGGCGGCGGGTCGGTCTCCTCCTCGGATGCTCGCAACGGCATCCATAGGGCGGTGGCTCAATTGGTAGAGCAGCGGTCTCCAAAACCGCAGGTTGCAGGTTCGAGCCCTGTCCGCCCTGCACATCGATGCCCGTCGCACGCGGTCCCCGCGACGCTGCGGTCATCGGTCCAGGGCCGCCCATGACGGGCGGTCGGCCACACCGGAGGTTCCGGTGCGGGAAAGGTGCGTGCAGGTGGCCGGGAAAGCAGTCGACGAGCCGAGCGAGGACGTCGTCGCGATCGCCAATCAGCAGCGAGCCGCGCGGCGCAACCCGTTCGCGCGCATCGCCCTCTTCATCCGGCAGGTCATCGCCGAGCTGAAGAAGGTCGTGACGCCCACCCGCAAGGAGCTGGGCAACTACGTCGTGGTCGTGCTGATCTTCGTCGTCATCATGATGGCGCTGGTGTCCTTCCTCGACTGGGTCTTCGCCCTGGCCGTGACGTACGTGTTCGGCACACCCGCCGCCTGACCCGAGAGCATCCGGGCCGCGCGAGCGGAGGGTGCCGGCGACAGCGGGACGCGCCCCGAGGGGCGCGACCGATCGATCGAGAGAGAGTTGTGACGAGTGTCTGACAGAAACCGCGACGACGTCGACTGGGCGACGGCTGCCGAGCAGTCGTCGGAGGTCGAGGAGGAGCAGGAGGGCGACGTCCAGTCGCAGGCTGAGGACGCCGTCGAGCCCGCCGAGCAGGGTGCGCTGAGCATCATCGACGAGAACGAGTCCGAGGACGACCTCGCCTCCGACCTCGAGGCAGCGCTGGACGCCATCGGCTCCGTCGACGACCCCGAGGCCGACTCCGCGGTCGACGAGGCCGCGCACATCGACACCGTCGAGGAGGCCGAAGCGGCCCTCGAGGCCGTCGAGGACGAGGCCGAGGTCGCCGCCGAGGACGCCGAGTCCGCCGGTGAGGACGTCGCCGACATCGACCCGTACGAGGCCTTCCGCACCGAGCTGCGCGGCAAGCCGGGCAAGTGGTACGTCATCCACTCCTACGCCGGCTTCGAGAAGCGCGTGAAGTCGAACATCGAGAACCGCAAGGTCTCGCTCGAGGCCGAGGACTACATCTTCGAGGTCCAGGTCCCGATGGAGGACGTGGTCGAGATCAAGAACGGCCAGCGCAAGATGGTCACCCGCGTGCGCATCCCCGGCTACGTGCTGGTGCGCATGGACCTCAACGAGGACTCGTGGTCGGTCGTCCGCCACACCCCGGGCGTCACCGGCTTCGTGGGCAACGCCCACAACCCGACCCCGCTGCGCTTCGAGGAGGCCTTCACGATGCTGAAGAGCCTCGTCGAGATCAAGGACGTCGCCCCCTCGAAGACCTCCGGTGCCAAGGGCCAGAAGCAGGCCCAGCGCGTGCTGCCCGCCGAGGTCGACTTCGAGATCGGCGAGACCATCACCATCAAGGAGGGCTCGTTCGCGGGTCTTCCCGGCTCGATCAGCGAGATCAAGCCCGAGAGCGGCAAGCTCACCGTGCTCGTCTCGCTCTTCGAGCGCGAGACCCCGGTCGAGCTGTCGTTCGACCAGGTCACCAAGCTCTGACGCGTCGCCTCCGCGCCGCGTGAACGCCCCCTCCGCAGGTCGGAGGGGGCGTTCGCCGTTCCGGGCGGCGCCTCCTCCGGCACCGCCAGCGCGCACCCGGGCGCCGGCCCCTCCTCCGCCCTGTCGGGGGTGGCCCCGCTCGTGTAAGCTCGTACGGGTTTTCGTGTCGGCGCCCGCCTCTGCGCGCGCCGGACGACCCTCCTCCACCGCGATCCGGCACCGTCGGATGCGCGGGAGAGCGGCCGGGAGCCCCCGACCGCTCGAACCCTGAGAAAAGGAATCAGAATGGCCCCCAAGAAGAAGGTCACCGGCCTGATCAAGCTCCAGATCAAGGCCGGCGCGGCCAACCCCGCGCCCCCGATCGGTCCGGCGCTCGGTCAGCACGGCGTCAACATCATGGAGTTCTGCAAGGCGTACAACGCGCAGACCGAGTCGCAGCGCGGCAACGTCATCCCCGTCGAGATCACCGTCTACGAGGACCGCTCGTTCACCTTCGTGCTGAAGACCCCGCCCGCGGCGGAGCTCATCAAGAAGGCCGCCGGCGTCGCCAAGGGCTCCTCGACCCCGCACACCGTGAAGGTCGCGAAGCTCACCCAGGCGCAGGTCCGCGAGATCGCCGAGGCGAAGCAGGTCGACCTGAACGCCAACGACATCGACGCCGCCGCGAAGATCATCGCCGGCACCGCCCGCTCGATGGGCATCACGGTCGAGTAGCGCGACGCGCTGCTCGACGGCGGGAGCGACGCGCCCACCGGCGCGGACCCACCGCGGAAGCCTCATGAACCCGACGGCGGCCCCTCAGCGGGGTCGCACGCCCGGTCCGGATACGCCTCCGCAGGACCTCCCCGCCTCCCGCGAGCAGCAGTCACGGCCGCGATCGCGGCACCACCAGAACTCCATCACCCCCGTGGGAGAGCCCGCCAGGCTCTAGAACCACATTCTCGTTTCAAGGAGAAACAACATGGCACAGAAGTCGAAGGCCTACCGGGCCGCCGCGGCCAAGCTCGAAGAGGGCAAGTTCTACACGGCTGACGAGGCCGTCGCGCTCGCCCGCGAGACCGGTTCCGCCAAGTTCAACAGCACCGTCGAGGTCGCCCTCAAGCTCGGTGTCGACCCCCGCAAGGCCGACCAGATGGTCCGCGGCACGGTCATCCTGCCCCACGGCACGGGCAAGACCGCCCGCGTCATCGTGTTCGCGACCGGTCCGGCCGCCGAGGCCGCGCTGGCCGCCGGTGCCGACGAGGTCGGCGGCGCCGAGCTCATCGAGAAGGTCGCGGGCGGGTACACCTCGTTCGACTCCGCCGTCTCGACCCCGGAGCTCATGGGCCAGGTCGGCCGTCTCGGAAAGGTGCTCGGCCCCCGCGGCCTCATGCCCAACCCGAAGACCGGCACCGTGACCCCGGACGTGGCGAAGGCCGTGACCGAGATCAAGGGCGGAAAGATCGAGTTCCGCGTCGACAAGCACGCCAACGTGCACCTCGTCGTGGGCAAGGCCGCGTTCACCGAGGAGCAGCTCCAGGAGAACTTCAAGACCGCGCTCGACGAGATCCTCCGCCTCAAGCCGTCCTCCTCGAAGGGCCGCTACATCCAGAAGGCCGCCGTCTCGACGACCTTCGGCCCCGGCATCCCGCTGGACGTCAACGTCCTGGCCTGAGCCGAGCACGCACTGACGTGAGGAGGGGGTCCGTTTCGGCGGGCCCCCTCCTTCGTCGTCCCGGCATACTGGACCGGTGATCCGCCGCTCCGCTCCGCCGCGCCTCCCGTGACCGTCCGCCGGGCGTCCCCCGCCGACGCCGCCGCCCTGGCCGAGCTGGCCGCCGCGACGTTCCCGCTGGCCTGCCCGTCGCACACCACCGCGGAGGCGAAGGCCGAGTTCGTGCGCACCGTGCTCTCGGTCGAGCGCTTCCGCGACCACCTCGCCGATCCGCTCCGCTCGCTCCTGGTCGACGACGACTCCGGCGCGCTGACCGGCTACGCGATGCTCGTGCGCGGGGAGCCCGCCGACGCCGACGTCGTCGCGGCGATCCGGCTGCGTCCGACCGTCGAGCTCAGCAAGTTCTACCTCCTGCCCGGCCGGCACGGCTCCGGAGCGGCGGCCGCGCTGATGGCCGCGACCCTCGAGGAGGCGCGGGCACACGGTGCCGCGGGCGTCTGGCTCGGCGTCAACGAGGAGAACGCGCGTGCTCAGCGGTTCTACTCCAAGCACGGCTTCGCGGTCGTCGGCCGCAAGCGCTTCCTCGTCGGCGACCGCTGGGAGGACGACTTCGTCCTCGAGCGCTCTCTCGCCTGAGCCTCCCCGCGAGACGCCACCCGAGTACGCGACATGTTCCGCGTGGCGTACCGGAGCGGCATCTCGCCGAGGTCAGCCCTCGGAGACGGTGAGGACGATCTTGCCGCGGGTGTGGCCCGTCTCGAGCTGCTCGTGCGCCTCGCAGGCGCGGGCCAGGGGGAAGATGCCGTCGATGAAGACGCGGACGTCGCCCGACTCGAGAAGGCGCGAGACCACGCCGAGGGTCGCCCCGTCGGGAGCGACGCGGTAGGTGGAGGCGCGCACGCCCGCAGCGGCCGCCTCCTCGAAGAACCCGGGCCAGCTCCCGGTGGGCGCGTTCACGATCAGGCCCCCGGGGCGGAGGACCCTCAGCGAGCGCGAGCCCGTGTCGTCGTGGACGTTGCCGACCAGATCGATGACCACGTCGACGCCGGACAGCAGCTCGTCGAAGCGCTCGGCGGTGTGGTCGATCACCTGCGCGGCGCCGAGCTCGTGCAGCCACTGCAGGTTGCGGGTCGAGCCGGTCGCGATCACCGAGGCGCCGAAGTAGGCGGCGAACTGCACCGCGAAGTGGCCGACTCCGCCCGACCCGGCGTGGATGAGGATCCGCTGGCCCTCGTGCGCCTTGGCGAGCTCGACGACCATGCCCCAGGCGGTGAGCGCCGCGAGCGGGACGCCGGCCGCTTCGACATGGGAGAGCGTCGACGGCTTCCGCGCGATGGAGACGCTCGGCACGCTGACGTACTCCGCGTAGGAGCCCGAGTAGCGCGGCACCATGACGAAGCCGTAGACCTCGTCGCCCGGCCGCAGCGGATGCGCCGGGTAGGGGCTCGAGACGACGACGCCCGAGAAGTCGTGGCCGAGGACCGCCGGGTAGGAGGCGATCTGCGAGGCGACCCCCTGGCCCGCCCGCGTCTTCGCGTCGAGCGGATTCACGCCGGCCGCGACCACCTTCACCGTGAACTCGGCGTTGATGGCGGAGGGGGTCGGCACGGTCGCCAGGTGCAGGGCGGAGGCGTCGCCCGGCGCGTCGATCACCGCCGCCGTCATCGTGTCGGGGAGGACGACCTCCTCCGGGATCTCGCCGATCGCGAGGCCGTGCCCGAGCGCGCTGGTGTGCATCGTCGCCTTTCCTGTCGCTGAGGCGTGCGGGTGGAGCGTGCCGAGGACGTCGCCCCCGATCCCCGCATCCGACGCCGCGACCAGTCAAGCGAGGCAATGAGTCGGCGCTGTTACGGGGGTGTCACCCTCGGGAGAAGATTGGCGCGCGGAGCCGCGGGCGCCCGGTCTGGCACGATGAGGGGATGCGACGCCGACGTACCCTGCTGGTCGGCGGTGCCCTCCTGGTCCTGGCCGGGCTCGTGATCCTCCTGGCCGCCCGGATCAGCATCGGCACCAGCCGCTGGGTCTACGTCAGCGAGATGGGCGCGCCGGACCTGCCGACGGCGGGCGCCTTCGAGGCCGCCCTTCTGCTCGTGGCGGCCGGCGGCGCGCTGATCGCCGTGGGCGCCTGGCCGGTGCGCGCCCGCCTGCTGCCCGCCCTCCGCCCGGCGGGCGCGATCCTCCTGGCGGCCGCCTGCTTCGCGCTCGCCTCGCAGGTGACCTGCACGGCGGGCTGCCCGCTGCCGGTCGGGCCGGCCTTCCGCTGGCAGGACCTCATCCACACCTCGGCCGCCGTGCTCGGCTTCGGGGCCGCCTGCGCCGCGATGCTCCAGCTGGCGACCGTGCGGGGGCGCCCTGCGGTCGCGCGGCTCTCGCTCGCCGCCGGGATCTCGGTGGCGGTCGTCGCCGGGACGGGCGGGATCCTGTCGCTCCTGCGCGTGTGGCTGCGGCTCGGCGGGACGCTCGAGTTCGTGGCGACGGCGATCGCGGTGCTCTGGCTCGCGTTCGTCGGCCTGGTGCTCGCGCTCGAGGACCTCAGCGCCGAGCGAGCCAGCCGCGGACGTGCCCGCGGATCCGGTCCTGCTGAGCGGCGAAGCCCTCGTCCCGCGACGGCACCCGCTCGCAGTCCGCATCCGGAAGAGCCCTAGCCCACGCCTCCGCGACCTCGACCGGGTGCACAGGGTCGCGCTCGGCCGCGATCACCAGGGTGCGCGCGATGACCTCGCCCAGCTCTCCGGAGTCTCGGTAGGCGGCGTTCCGCGGGATCTGGGCGAGCCGGACGGCGCGCTCGGCCGCCCGCGGGGAGCGGAACTGCAGCGTCAGCGCCTCCGCCGACGCGGGGGACACCTCGGCGGCGCGCGCGAACAGGCCCGAGGCGCGGAACATCCGCTCGCCGCGCTTCGCTCCGTGGTCGTGCAGCAGCTGCGCGATGACGGGGAACACGGTGAGGTTCTCGGGCAGCGGCTCGGCGGTGAAGGCGGGGCGCACGAAGACGGCGCGGTCGATCGGCAGCACGCGTCGGACCGCGAGGCGCAGGGCGATCGCCGCGCCCATCGAGATGCCGAGCACCGTGAGCGGCTTGTGCGCGGCTCCGGCCCGCACGACCTCCTCCGTCACCTCGTCGGCCAGCGCCTCGAGGGCGAAGTCGCCGGGCGCGCCGAGCAGCTCGGAGGCGCCGTGGGCGCGGACGTCCGGAGCGATGACCTCGCTGCCGGCGGGGAGGGCGGAGCGCAGCAGCCCCAGCGGCTGGGAGCGGTCGCCGCCCAGGCCGTGCAGGAGGAGGACCGTCACCGGGCGCGCGTCCGCTCGTGCAGCTCGGCCATCAGCATCCCCGCCAGCCGCACGAGGATGTGGATCTCGTCCTCGTCGCGGTCGACCCAGCGGGAGTTCGGCTCGCCCTCGATCGGCACGAAGTCGCGGTGCTGCTCCCAGACGACGAGCGTGCGCTCGGCGCCGAGGACGTACTGCTGCCAGAAGACCTGCCGCAGGTAGTGGCGCGGGATGCTCCGCCACGGCTTCGTCGTGGTCTTGATCTCGCAGAGCTCGAGCCGGCCGTCCTCGCGGAGGCCGATGCCGTCGGGCGTGGCGAGGTGGCGCCGCTCCTGGCTCGCGTGGAAGAGGGTGCTGCTGGGCTCGATCGCGTGCTCGCTCCGCACCCAGGCGGCGATCTCGGGCTCGCGGGCGCGGCCGTGGTCGGTGAAGGCGTTGCCGCCGAAGCCGGTGCCGTAGAGCTTGTCGAGCGCTGCCTTGCCGATCGCGGCGGGGGAGGAGAGGCGGGCGACGTCGGTCGCCGTGATGCCGCGCGAGCGGGCGCGGAGCCAGGCGACGCGGTCCGAGGAGTCGGCGACGACCCTCCGGAGGTGCGGGGGCTCGGCGTCCGTGAAGACGGGCTGCGTCTCCCAGGGGAAGGAGAGCTGCAGGTCGGGCACCGATTCATTCTCTGCCCCCTGCGGCGCCCGGTCGAATCGGCACGCCGACCCGCGGCGTCTCACCGGGGCGTGACGGCTCGCGCCGGCGGCTCAGGCGTCGAGGAAGGCGTCGACGTGCGCGGGGGAGAGGAGGTGGCGCCGGACCATCAGGGCGGCGCCGCGGACGCCTCCGCCCTGGGCCGCGGCCTGCACGATGTCGAGCGCGCGGGTCGCCAGGGGGAGGGAGCGGCGGTAGACGACCTCGCGGACCCCGGCGAGGACCTCGTGGCTGGCCTGGGCGATGCTGCCGCCGACGACGATGACGGACGGGTTCAGGAGGTTCACGCAGGTGGCGAGCACCTCGCCGATGTCGCGGCCCGCGGCGCGCGTGAGCTCGACGGTGGTGGGGTCCCCGCCGGTCAGCAGGGTGACGACGTCGGAGGTGCTGGCGGCGTCGATCCCGGACTCGGTCAGGCGGCGGGCGATCGCCGAGCCGCTCGCGATCGCCTCGAGGTCGGCCTCGCCGCGGTCGCCGGGGACCTGCACGTGGCCCAGGTCTCCCGCCGCTCCGAGGGCTCCGCGCTGCAGGGCCCCGCCGCTGACGATCCCGGCTCCGATGCCGGTGGAGACCTTCACGTAGAGGAGGTCGTCGACGTCGGCGTAGTGGTCGGCGTGCTCGCCGAGCGCCAGCAGGTTCACGTCGTTGTCGACGAGGACGGGCACGGGGAGGCGGCGGCCGACGAACTCCGGGATGTCGAAGCGGTCCCAGCCGGGCATGATCGGCGGCTTCACCGGGCGGCCCGTCGCGTGCTCGACGGGTCCGGGGACGCCGACGCCGACTCCCGCGAGCGGGCCGGCCGCCGGAGTCCGGCCGAGCAGGGCCGCGGCGACGTCGAGGGCGTGGCCGAGGACGGCGAGGGGGCCGTCGGCGATGGCGATGCTCTCGCGGCGGCGGGCGAGGACCGTGCCGTCGAGGTCGGTCAGGGCGACGACGGCGTGCGCGGCGCCCAGGTCGACGGCGAGGAGGCTGCGCGCCCGGGGGTCGAAGGCCACGCGGGCGGCGGGACGGCCGCCGGAGGAGGGGGCGTCGTCCTGCCGGGCGACCAGGCCGGAGGCGGTGAGGACGTCGAGCTGGGCGGAGACGGCCGCACGCGGCAGGCCCGTCTCGGCGACCACGTCGGCCCGCGTCCGGGGCGCCCCGTCGGCCAGCAGGAGCAGCAGCTCGCCGACCGCGCTGACGGTGATGCGGCGGCGCGGGGACATGGCCAGAGTCAACCACAGCGCCCGTGCTTCTGTGCGGCGGGTGCCCGACTTGGCGGGCGCGCAGGGCTAGTTTTGCTTGTCCGTGAGCAAAAGTCCGCGTAGGGTTCGAGGCACACCTTCCGATGCGATCAGGAGCCCCACCGGTGGCCACACCCCCAGACCTCTCTGTCCAGCTGTACTCGGTGCGCGAGCCGCTCGCGGCCGATCTGCCCGCCACCCTCGACCGCCTCGCGGCGATCGGCTTCACCACGGTCGAGCTCTTCGGGTTCGTCGACCTGGCCGACGCCTACCGCGCGGCGCTCCCGGCCAGCGGACTGCGCGCTCCCAGCGCCCACGCCCGCCTCCTCGGCCCGCAGGGCGACGCCACCGTCGACGAGATCCTCGACACGGCCGCCTCGCTCGGCGTCGAGACCGTGATCGACCCCTTCGTCGACCCGACCCGCTGGACCACCGCGGACGACGTCGCCCGCATCGCCGACGATCTGAACGCGCTGGTCGACTCCGCCGCCGCCCGCGGCCTGGTGCTCGGCTACCACAACCACGCCTTCGAGTTCGAGAACCGCGTCGACGGCCGCAGCGCCTTCGAGCACCTCGCGGGCCTGCTCGACCCGCGCATGGTCCTCGAGCTCGACACCTACTGGGCGGCCGTCGGCGGCGACGACCCGGTCGAGGTGCTCGGACGCCTCGGCGACCAGGTGCGCTTCCTGCACGTGAAGGACGGCCCGATCTCGGCCGACACCCAGGAGCAGCTGCCCGCGGGCGAGGGCGCGATGGACGTCCCGGCGATCCTCGCCGCCGCTCCGCAGGCCCTGCCCGTGCTGGAGTTCGACGCCTACGCCGGCGACATCTTCGAGGGCCTGGAGTCGGCCCACCGCTACGTCTCGGGGCTCGGCGCATGAGCGGCACCGGCCGCGTGGGCGTCGGCGTCATCGGCGCCGGCAACATCAGCACCCAGTACCTGACCAACCTCACCGTCTTCCCCGACCTCGAGGTGCTCTTCGTCGCCGACATCGACCTCGAGCGGGCGAGGACCCAGGCCGAGGCCTTCGGCGTCCCCGCCTCCGGCACCGTCGAGGAGCTCCTCGCGCACGAGGGCATCGAGATCGTCGTGAACCTCACGATCCCGGCCGCGCACGTCGAGGTCGCGCGCCGCGCGGTCGAGGCGGGCAAGCACGTGTGGACCGAGAAGCCCTTCTCGCTCGACCGCGACAGCGGGATCGAGCTGCTCGCGCTGGCGAAGGACAAGGGGCTGCGCGTCGCGACCGCTCCCGACACCTTCCTGGGCGCGGGCCTCCAGACGGCGCAGCGCGTGATCGAGAGCGGAGCCATCGGCACGCCGCTCTCCGCCCTCACCCTCTTCCAGGGCCCCGGCCCCGAGTCGTGGCACCCGAACCCGGAGTTCTTCTTCGCCGAGGGCGGCGGACCGCTGCTGGACATGGGCCCGTACTACATCACCACGCTCGTGCAGAACCTCGGCCCCGTCGAGAGCGTCACCGCCGTCTCGTCCCAGGCCCGCGCCACCCGCGTCGTGGGCTCCGGCCCGAAGGAGGGCACCGAGTTCCCGGTGACCATCCCGACGCACATCGGCGGGCTGCTCCGCTTCGAGTCCGGGGCCTCGGCCCAGGGCGTGTGGAGCTTCGAGTCGAGCCTGCCGCGCACCGGCTTCGTCGAGATCAACGGCTCCGAGGGCACCCTCGTCCTCCCCGACCCGAACCAGCACGACGGAGAGATCACCCTGCACCGCCGCGGGTCCGCCGAGCCGGAGGTCATCGCGGCGACCGGCTCGACCGCCTCCCGCGGCACCGGCGTGCTCGAGCTCGCCCGTGCGATCCGGGCCGACCGCCCCGAGGCCGCCTCCGGAGACCTCGCGTACCACGTCACCGACGTGATGCTCTCGCTCCTCGAGGCCGCCGAGACCGGCGAGAAGGTCCTCGTCACGAGCTCCGTGACGCCCCGCCCCGCACTGCCCGAGAGCTGGGACCCGACCGAAGCGACCCTCTCCTGATGCCCGCGCCCCTGCGCGTCGGCGTGCTCGGCGGCGGCTTCATGGCGGCCGTGCACAGCCGCGCGGCCCGCAGCGCCGGAGCGGTGCTCGCCGGAGTCGCCTCCTCCACCCCGGAGAAGGGCGAGCGGGCGGCGGCCGAGCTCGGCGTCGAGCGCGCCTACCCGGACGCCCGGGCCCTGATCGAGGACGAGAGCATCGACCTCGTGCACGTCTGCACCCCGAACGCCACGCACGCCGCACTCGCGCTCGCGGCGATCGAGGCGGGCAAGCACGTGGTGTGCGAGAAGCCGCTCGCCGCGACGCTGCGGGAGGCGGAGTCGCTCGCTGCGGCCGCGTCCTCCGCCGGCGTGGTGGCGACCGTCCCGTTCGCCTACCGCTTCCACCCGATGGTGCGCGAGGCCCGTGCCCGCGTCGCCTCCGGCGAGACCGGCCGCCTGGTCACCGTCCGCGGGAGCTACCTCCAGGACTGGCTGCTGGGCGCCTCCGACGACAACTGGCGCGTCGACCCGGCCGCCGGCGGCCGCTCGCGCGCCTTCGGCGACATCGGCTCGCACCTGGTCGACCTGCTGGAGTTCGTCACCGGCGACCGGATCGACTCGCTCGCCGCGATCACGAGCACCGTCCACGCCGAGCGCGGCGGCCGCCCGGTGACCACCGAGGACGTGGCCGGCCTGATCGTCCGGCTCGAGGGCGGCGCCGTCGGCACGCTCCTCGTCTCGCAGGTCACCGCGGGCCACCGCAACGAGCTGGTGCTCGAGGTGTCCGGGCTGGAGGAGTCGCTGCGCTTCGAGCAGGAGCTCCCCGAGACGCTGTGGGTCGGCCGGCGCGACAGCGCCCTCCTGGTGCCGCGCGACGCCTCGATCCTCGCGCCCGATGCGGCCCGGCTCTCGATCGTGCCGAGCGGTCATCCGATGGGCTACCAGGACGCCTTCACGGCGTTCGCCCGCGACACCTACGCCGCCGTGGCGGGCGCCGACGTGGAGGGTCTGCCGACCTTCGCCGACGGCCTCCGCGCGGCGCGCATCACCGAGGCCGTGCTCGACGCGGCCGAGACAGGCGCCTGGGTGACCGTGCCCGCCGCCGACGACCGGACGGAGATCGCCGCATGAGCGACGAGAAGACCTACCCCGCCACCCGCCCCGTGACGCTGTTCACCGGGCAGTGGGCCGATCTGCCCTTCGAGGAGGTCGCCCGACTCGCCGCCGAGTGGGGCTACGACGGACTCGAGATCGCGGCCTCGGGCGACCACCTCGACCTCAAGCGCGCGGACGAGGACGACGCCTACGCCGCCTCGCGTCTGGAGATCCTCAACCGCTACGGCCTCGAGGTCTTCGCCATCTCGAACCACCTCACCGGCCAGGCCGTCTGCGACGACCCGATCGACTTCCGCCACAAGGCACTCGTGCGCGACTACACCTGGGGCGACGGCGACGCGGAGGGGGTGCGGCAGCGCGCCGCCGAGGACATGAAGCGCTCGGCGCGGGTCGCCCGCAAGCTCGGCGTGGACGTGGTCGTCGGCTTCACCGGCTCGAAGATCTGGCCCTACGTGGCGCAGTTCCCGCCGGTGCCGGCCTCCGTCATCGACGAGGGGTACGAGGACTTCGCGACGCGCTGGAACCCGATCCTCGACGAGTTCGACGCGAACGGCGTGGTCTACGCGCACGAGGTGCACCCGTCCGAGATCGCCTACGACTACTGGTCGAGCGTGCGCACCCTCGAGGCGATCGGGCACCGCCCGGCCTTCGGCTTCAACTGGGATCCGTCGCACATGATGTGGCAGGACATCGACCCGGTCGGCTTCATCGTCGACTTCAAGGACCGGATCTACCACGTCGACTGCAAGGACACCCGCCTGCGCCCGAAGAACGGCCGCGCCGGCGTGCTCGGCTCGCACCTGCCCTGGGGCGACCCGCGCCGCGGCTGGGACTTCGTCTCGACGGGGCACGGCGACGTCCCGTGGGAGGACGCGTTCCGGGCGCTGGAGTCGATCGGCTACTCCGGCCCGATCTCCATCGAGTGGGAGGACGCCGGGATGGACCGCCTCCACGGCGCGAAGGAGGCCGTCGGCTTCATCCGCTCGCTGCTCTGGAGGACCCCGACCGCGTCGTTCGACGCCGCGTTCTCGAACCAGTAGCCGCGCGGCTCCCCTCGGCGGGATCCCGCTCCGGCCCGCAGCGCACGTCGCGCGCGCCGGATCGGGGTCCCGGAGGCGGGGGTGGCGTCAGTCGGCGGCCTTGGCGGCGCGCTCGGACTTGATGCGGGCCTGCTCGCGGCGGACCTCCGCGTAGCGGTTCTGCTCGACGCGCAGCCACTCGGGGACCTCGTCGAGCAGGGCCTGGATCTCGGGAGTGGTCAGCGCCTCGGTGACGCCGCCGCGGGCGAGCCCCGAGATGGAGACGTTCAGCCGGGAGGCGATGACGGAGCGGGGGTGCGGCCCCTCCTCGCGCAGCTGCACGAGCCAGGCGGGCGGGTTCGCGGCGAGCTCGTCGTACTGCTCGCGCGTGACCGCCGACTCCTGGAACTCCTCCGGGGTCGCGGGCAGGTAGACCTGCAGCTTCTTCGCCGCGGTCGCAGCCTTCATCGTCTGTGTCGCCTTGGCCATGCGGCAACCCTACCGGCGCGGCGCGGACCACCTACCCTGAGGGGATGAGCGAGCAGCCCGAGACCGTCGACCCGCAGGCCGCTCCCGAGGCGGAGGGGCGTCCGGAGGGCGGGGCGGACGCGACGGCTGTCGACGCGTCGGCCGGATCGGGCGCGGTCGGCGCCGGAGCCGGAACCGAGTCGGACGACACCGACGGCGACTCCGAGGACGCGGACTCCGGCGACCTCGACTCCGACGATCTCGACTCCGACGATCTCGACGCCGAGGACAGCGACTCCGACGCCGCCGACTCCGACGCCGGGGACGCCGTCCCCGCCGGCCCCGTGCTCGCCGTCGCCCTCGTGCCCGGCGTCACCCCCACCAAGTGGACCCGCGTCTGGGGCCAGCGCCGCTCCGATCTCCCGCTGCGCATCACCGTCGTCGCCGAGCGCGATCAGGAGCAGGCGCTGCTCGACGGCCGCGCGCAGCTGTCGTTCGTCCGCGGCGACGTCTCCTCCTCCGCCCTCAGCTCCATCCATCTCTACGACGAGCAGCCCGTCGCCGTCGTCGGCCGCGAGCACGCCCTGGCCGCCGCGGACGAGCTCGACGTCGCCGAGCTGGCCGGCGAGCACCTCCTCCAGGATCCGGAGGACGTGCCGGAGTGGGCCGCGGTCGCCGAGGAGCTCGCGGACGGCTCGCGGCGCCCGCTGCCGCGCATGGCCGGCCTCGACGACGCGGTCGAGCAGGTCGCGGCCGGAGTGGGCGTGCTGATCGTGCCGCAGTCGGTGGCGCGCGTGCACAGCCGCAAGGACGTCACCGCGGTGCCGGTGACCGGCGTCTCTCCCTCCTCCGTCCGCCTCGCCTGGGTGACGGACGACAAGGGCGACGACGTCGAGGACTTCATCGGAGTCGTCCGCGGCCGCAGCGCGAACACCACGCGCGGAACCGCCGCGACGCCGAAGGTCGAGTCGCGGGCGAAGGCCGCCAAGGCGAAGGCGCGGGAGGCGCGCGAGAAGGCGGAGAGGGCCGGCGGCGGCAAGAAGAAGCCGGCCCGCGCCAAGGCGTCCGCGCCGGCGGTGCGGCGCACCCGCAAGCCCCGCGGCCGCTGACCGTGGCCGACGACGCCGGCTGGTCGCTCCGCCCCGCGACCTCGGAGGACGCCGCGGCGATCGCCGAGCTGCGCGCGGTCGTCATGCGCCCGTCGCTCGAGACGCTCGACCGCTACGACGAGCACCGCGTGCGG
Organism: Rathayibacter sp. AY1B7; assembly: GCF_002932735.1. Taxonomy (NCBI): domain Bacteria; kingdom Bacillati; phylum Actinomycetota; class Actinomycetes; order Micrococcales; family Microbacteriaceae; genus Rathayibacter; species Rathayibacter sp. AY1B7. Next base: position 19,121 of record NZ_PSWK01000021.1, on the reverse strand, counting down.
CACCGCTTCCTCGACGGCTACCGGCCCGAGCTCACCCGGGTGATCGAGCTCGACGGCGCCTTCGCCGGGAGCATCGCCGCGCGGGTCGAGCCGGACGCGGTCTGGATCGAGCACTTCTACCTGGCGCCGCACGCACAGGGACGCGGAGTCGGCGGCGCCGTCCTGCGCCGGGTGATGGCGGAGGAGGCGCGGCCGGGTCTGCCCTTCCGGCTCGACGTGCTGAAGCGCAGCGACGCCCGCCGCCTCTACGAGCGGCACGGCTTCCGGTTCGAGCGCGCTCTGGAGTGGGACGACATCCTGGTCGCGCCGCCTGTCTCCTGACCCCTGATCGGGGAGGACGACGGGGCGCGGGCCGCCGCTAGCATGAGCGCGATCCCCTCCGCCGGGTCGGCCGCAGGGCGACCTCCTCCTGGAAGCAGGCACTCCGCCGTGTCCCCGCTCGTTCTGAGGTCCGCCGCCTCCGCGGTCCTCGTCGCCGCCCTGGCGATCACCTCCAGCCCGCTCGCCTCCGCCGCATCGGCGGCCGCGCCGTCGGCCGCCCCCGTAGACGCCTCCGACGTGCCCCGCTCGATCGTGCTCCCCGAGGGGCAGCCGCTCTGGCAGCCCAGCGCCGAGTCCCCCCTGCCCGCCGTGCCGGACGAGGCGCCGAGCGCCGCCCGTGCGAGCGCTGCGGCGTCGATCAGCGGCCGTGTCGTGGTCGAGGAGGCCGACGGCTCGATCGCGACTACCACTCCCCGCGGCGCCCTCCTGAACGTCGAGGTCTGGTCGAGCGAGGCGGGGCTCCTCGGGAACCACTCCGTCGCCGGCGACCTCACCTTCAGCATCGACGGGCTCACCGCCGGGCAGACCTACTACCTGCTGATCAAGGACAACGCCGACCTGTACGCCGACCTCTGGTCCGGCGGCAGCGCCGTCGCCCGCAGCGCCGAGCCGCTTCAGGCCCCGGCGGCCGGCGTGCAGCTGCGCACCGCACGGCTGGGGTCGCTCGAGGGACGCCTGAGCGGCGTCGCGGGCGACCAGCGCGTCGACATCTGGTACCGCGACCCGGGAACCGACGGCTACTTCCGCACCGGCGAGCTCGACCTGATCACGGGCGGCGACAACCCGTACTCGTTCCAGCAGGTCGTCCCCGGCGACTACCTCGTCCGGGCGTCGAGCCGCGACGACGTGATCGACGACAGCTACTGGGACCACGTCCTCCGCTCGGGCGACGCGGGCGACGTGCGCGTCCCGGTGGGCGGATCGGCCGCCGGGATCGACCTCTCGCTGAGCAGCGACTACCAGCAGTACACCGGCCGCCTCGCCGGATCGGACCGCTACGCGACCTCGGTGGAGGCGACGGGCTACTTCTCCCCGGGCATCCCGGTGCTCTACGTGGCGAGCGGGGCGAACTGGCCGGACGCGCTGAGCGCGGGCCCGGCCGCCGCCGCACTCGGAGGCGCGCTCCTGCTCACCGATCCCGACCGCCTGCCGCGGGTCGTCTCCGACGAGATCCGCCGCCTCCGCCCGGAGCGGGTCGTGGTCGTCGGCAGCGAGCTGAGCGTGAGCCCCGGGGTCCTGTCCGCGATCCGCTCGATCGTCGGCGGCACCGAGCGCATCGGCGGGACGGACCGCTACGACACCTCCCGCCGGATCGTCGCGGACGCCTTCGGCACCGGCCCCTACTCGAACATGTTCGTCGCGACCGGCACGAACTTCCCTGACGCCCTGTCGGCCGCGCCGATCGCCGGCTGGCGTGCGCAGCCCGTGCTGCTGGTCGACGGTGCGACCTCGGGCGCCGACTCCGCGACCGCGACCGCGGTGCGCGCCCTGGCGCCGGAGCACGTGGAGTTCCTCGGCGGCGACCCCTCGATCCGGGACGCGTACGTGGCGGACTTCGAGCGTCGCGGCCTCGCCCCCTCGGTCTCGAGGATCGCCGGCCGCGACCGCTACGAGACCAGCGTCGAGCTGAACAGCGCCTACCCCCAGTCGCTGCTGCAGGACAGCGTCTTCCTCGCCGCGGGGTCCTCCTTCGCCGACGCCCTCTCGGGAGCGACGACGGCGGCGGCCCTGGGCTCGTCCGTGCTGCTGACCGAGCGCGACTGCGTGCACGACTCGACGCTGCGCTTCCTGGCCTCCAACTCGAAGAACTACGCGTTCCTGCTCGGCGGGGAGCCGACGCTCACCGAGGACGTGGCGAACCTCCGCAACTGCGAGTACGACTTCTGACGACGCGTGCTCCCGGGGTCCGGGGCTAGGGTGCGAGCATGCCCACGAGCGATGAGACCTGGACCCTGGCCGAGCACGACGTACCGGTGTACCGCAGCGGTGAGGGCGGCCGCGCGCTGATCCTGATCCACGAGGTCTGGGGGGTCGACGGGCACATCCGCTCGGTCGCCGACCGCTACGCGGCCGAGGGCTACAGCGTCGTCGCCCCCGAGCTCCTGGCTGACAGCGGCCTGCTCGAGCAGCTCGACGAGGAGCAGCGCGCCGACTACGACCACCCGGTGCGGCGCCTGCCGCGCCAGGTCGAGCTGCGCACCTTCTTCGCCCCCGTCTTCACTCCGGAGCACGCGACGCGCACCGTCGCGATCCTCCGCGCCCTCGTCGAGCGGCTCCTGCGCCAGGAGGGCGCGACCAGCGTCTCCGTCACCGGGTTCTGCTACGGCGGCACCTTCTCGTGGGCGCTCGCGCTGGCCGAGCCGCGGCTGGCGGCGGCCGTGCCGTTCTACGGGCACGTCACCGCGTCCGCGGAGGAGCTCGGCGCGCTGCAGGTGCCGGTGCTGGCGTTCCTGGGCGATCAGGACGCTCCCCTCGTCGAGCAGGTGCCGCGCCTCCGCGAGGCGACCGAGGGCAAGGACGTCGAGGTCGTCGTCTACCCGGGAGCGGGCCACGCCTTCTTCAACGACGCGAACGAGCAGACCTACCAGGCCGAGGCGGCGACCGACGCCTGGCCGCGGGCGCTCGCGTTCCTCGGAGCGCACGCGGGCTGAGCGGGCTGTGCGGGATCAGCGGGTGAGGATCCACGCCACCAGGTAGCTGCGCGAGTCGGCGCTGTCGATCGAGGAGTCCGGCAGGCGCTCCGCCCGCGCGAGAGCCGCGGCCGGGTCGCTCGTCGCCTGGAGCATCAGCACGTAGTCGGCGAGCGGCGCGCCTGAGGCTCCGGCCACGAGCTCGTCGACCCGCGAGGGGTCGGGGAGGAACGCGGTCGACGGCGGCATCGGGATCAGCTCGATCCCCAGCAGCGCCGAGGGTGTCGCGTCGAAGAAGGTGGCGTAGTCGCGCTTGCCGCCCCAGTTGATCGCGACGAACGGCGCTTCGAAGCCGACCGGCGTCTCCGGGCTCAGCCACAGGTCTGCGGCCGCCTGCGTCTCGAGGGAGAGCAGCCAGCGCGCCTCCTCGAGCAGCGGCGCGTTCCCGGAGGCGGCGGCCCAGAGGGCGAGGCCGTTCCAGGCGTTGACCGCCTCGGACACCGACTCCTGGTCGTTGCCGTCGCGGGCCGGAGCGAGCCCCGAGGCCCAGGAGTGGCCGCGGTATACGTCGAACACGCGCAGCCGCGGGAACTCGGCGGTGTCGACGGGAGAGGCGAGATCCAGGGCGAGCAGGTCCGCGACGGTCCGGTACCGCTCGAGGAGGGACGGGTCCTCAGCGGCCAGCATCCCGACGGCGGAGAGCAGGTAGCCGTAGTGGAAATGGTGGTCGTTGAACGCGTCGGACCCGAACGACGGCGCGGAGCCGACGACGCCTCCGAGCACCGGGTCGTAGACGACGCACTTCACGGCGCCCGGTGCGCAGCCGCGCGGGTCGAGCCACTGGTCGAGCTCTGCGGCGATCCGGTCGTGCAGGTCGGCCGCCACCTCCTCCAGGCCGAGGTCGACGGCGAGACGGTGCAGAGCAGCGGCGCGGTAGAGCTCCTTGCCGGCTCCGTAGGTGTCGGGCGCGGCGAAGCGGGTGGCCGCGGCGTCGAGCGGCACCTGCGTCCGGAGCGTCGTCTTCTCCTCGGCCGTGAGGGAGCCGAGATCGAGCGCCCCCGACTCGACGATAGTGGGGGCGGCGCGGGAGAACGACGTTCCCGCACGGAGCCCCACCCGGCCGTAGAGCGTGTCGTAGCCGATCGCCCCCTCGGCCCCGAGGCCGAAGAACGTCTCGGCGCCGCCCTCGGTCCGCAGCGCGTAGGTCGTGGTGGTGGTGCTCGCCGTGACGTCGTGGGAGACGCTCGCGCCCTCGAGGGGCACTGCGCGACGCCGAAGCTCGTCGATCCGCGCCCTGCTCGCTCCCGGAGGCACCGCGAAGAGGAGCAGCGTGCCGTCCAGCGTCATCCGGGGGAACGTATCGAGGGCGGCGGCGGGCGCCACCAGCCCGTACCGCTGTCCGCCCGCGGTGACCAGGAGCAGGCCGCCGGCCGCGCGCTCGGGAGCGGTGGCGCCTCCGATCAGCACCGTCTGGGCGCTCTCGGTCCGGTAGGAGGCGTAGGGCCAGCCCTCGGCTGCGACGAGCTCACCGGCACCCGCGAGGCTCCAGTGCGCGACGAGGTCGTCGAACGCGGAGAGCGCCACCGCGCTCGAGGGGACCGTCACGGTGAGATCGTCCCGGGCGAGGGCGTAGACGGTCCGCGGAGCCGCCTCCACGATCGGGAGGCCGACGGTGAAGCCGTCGGCGCGCGGCGTGACGGTGAGGATCCCCGTGTAGAGCGGGAGATCCTCCCCGAACACCGGTCCGGACACCCACGAGTTCGTCGGCGGCCGCACCCCTTCGGCGAGCCGCGGCGTCCCCGCGTAGGGGCCGGGGACCTGCGGCAGCTCCCGCGCGTGCACGGACGCTGCCACGGCCCAGTCGGACACGGAGCGGTCGGACGTGCATCCGGTGAGGCCCGCGAGCGCGAGGGCGAGGGCGAGAGCGAGAGCGAGGGCCGCCCCCGCCCCGCGCCTCACCGCGCGAACCCGCCGGGCGTGAAGAGCCTGCCGAGCTGGGCGACCAGCCAGCCGCCGAAGCCGTCGCCGTCGTCGCGGAGCCGCACCTCCGCCGCGACGGGAGCTCCGACCACGGTGTAGTCCTGCGTCGTGATCTCGTCGGTGCGCGCGCGGATGACGGTCGTCGCCCGCCCCTCGTGGAACCGCTCCACCTCGACGTCGTAGATCTCGGCGTCGACGGTCGTCCCGTCCGGCATCGCCACGGCGACGGTGCCGCCGATCGGGACCCGCGAGTAGTCCCGGGCGCCGAGCACGAACTCGCTCTCGAGGTGGATCGAGTCCGAGATCGCGACGACCGCGATCATCTGGTCCTCCTCGACGAAGGAGCCGATCTCGGCGTCGACCGACGTGACCACGCCGTCCAGCGCCGCCGTGAAGACCATCAGGCCGCCCTCCTCGATCCGGTAGCCGACATCGGCGCTGGTGAACGTCTTCGTCTGCATGTCGGACTCGAGGACGGTGCTCTGCAGGCTGAAGAGCACGTCGCCCTTCTCCACCGCGTCGCCGCGGGAGATCGTGAGGTCCTGGATCGTGCCCGCGTAGGGCGTCCCCAGCGAGTACTCGTCGGTGACGAGCTGAGCGCTCGCCGCCCGCACGGTGAGCGAGGAGTTGTTCGCGTAGACCAGGCCGGCGGCGGCGACGCCGAGCGCGAGGGCGCACGAGGCGAGGAAGCCGAGCCAGCGCAGCGCGGTCATGCCGCACCCACGGCGAGTCCGTGGCGTCCCGCGGCGGCGGGGCCGCTCGGAGCGACCACCTCGGCCCGGGCGGCGCGCTTCAGGAGGACGTGCTCGCGCGCCGCGATCACCGCGAACGCTCCGAGCGTGAGGGTGTTCAGGACGTTCCAGGCGAGCGCCACCGAGTACTCCGCGGTCCACTCCGCCTTGAGGAAGCCGATGACGGAGGTCGCGGCCAGGAACACCAGGAAGACCATCTGCACCTTGATGAAGTTGAAGGGCGAGGCGGCCTGCCCGGTCGCGCCCGTCGAGGTCCAGGCCGGCTTCCGGCCCGCGAGAGCGAGGAAGAACGCCTTCGTGTACATCGGGAAGGTGACGGTCGACAGCAGCAGCGTCTCCCACCGGAACGAGCCGATGATGAACAGCGCGAGCCCGATCTGCAGCACGTAGAACCCGCAGTAGAAGAGGATCCACTCGACGAGCGGCACCTCGAGGCTGACCGGCGTGATGTTCAGGTAGATCTGCAGCGGGGGCAGCACGATCAGGCCCAGCGGCACGATCCCGGTGAAGTAGAACGTGACGGTCATGAAGTACTGCACGCGCTGGTCGGTCGTGAGCCGGCGCTTCGGCGAGAACGGGTTGTGCTTGAGCAGGATCTCGAACCCGCCGACGGCCCAGCGGACCTGCTGGCGGACGAAGGCCTCGATCGTCTCGGGCGTGCGCCCGACCGCGAGGGTCATCGGCACGAAGATCGAGCGCCAGCCGCGCTCGTGCACGAAGATCGACGTCCAGATGTCCTCGGACTGCGAGCCCTCGTACATCCCGCCGATGTCGTCGAGGGCCTTGCGGCGGAAGACGGCGTTGGTGCCCACGCAGAAGGCGGAGTTGTACTTGTTCTTGCCCGGCTGGGTGAGGGCGTAGAAGACGATCTGCATGTAGGCGGAGCCGCGCGAGATGAAGTTGTGCGCGTTCCCGTAGACCTGCGGGGCCTGCACGAAGGCGACGTCGTCGTGGGCGAAGAAGGGGAGAGTCTCCTCCAGGAACTCCGGCACGGTCACGAAGTCGGCGTCGATCATCACGGCGAAGTCCGAGTCGGTCAGACGGAGCGCGTGGTTCACGTTGCCGGCCTTGGCACCCGCGCGGTCCTCGCGCACCACGTAGCGGACGCCCAGGCGCTCGGCGATCGCGGCGACCTGCGGGTCGTCCCCGTCGTCGAGGAGCCACGTCACGTGGGTGCCGCGCATGTCGCGGGCCGCACGGGCCGTCTCCTCGATGATCGCGGGGTCCTCCCTGTAGGTCGTGATGAAGACGTCGACGGTGATGCGGCGGCGGCCGAGGTAGAGGTCCTCGCCGATCGGGATGCCGTCGACCGGGCTCCCGTAGAGCGTCGCTCGAGCGGAGTGGAAGGCGGAGTCGCGCGGGTCGTAGGTGCTCGACAGGGCGGTCCACATCGTGAGCGCGGCCTGGCCGATCAGGTAGAGCTCGCAGATGATGACGATGGCGAACGGGAGGGGGTCGCCGATGTTGCGCGGGTTGAGCAGGAAGGCGCCGTAGAGCAGCGCGCCGGCGCCGGAGAGCAGCACGATCATGATGAGCGAGGGCGACTGCTGCTTGGCGCGGCTGGTGACGGCACGGGGGCTGGCGACGCGCTGCTGGCGCGTCAGGAGCGGGCGGATCTCGGGTGGAGAGGGAGGAACAGGGCGGGCGGGGGTGCTGGGGTTCACGGGTGAGCTCTTCGGGTAGGTGGAAGCGGGGGCCCGGAGCGTCGTCGGTCGGGGGTGCCGGACGGCGCGCCGGAGGAGCGCCTGTGCGCGCGTTCGGCTCAGGTCGCTGATGCGCCGCGGTCCGTCGGGTACGGCGCGGGCGTCGGGGCCGCGGTCCCGTCGGGTACGGTGTCGCGGTGCGGAGGCCGCCCGTCATCGGGGATGTCGGCGGCGGTCCCCATGTTCGACCTGGGAGAGTGCCGGGACAAGAGCCGGAAGAGGACGTGTCCGCTAGCGGACACCCCGTTCCAACACCGCGGCTCCGCGGCGCTGAGCTCGCCGACGGCCGGCGTCAGCGCGGTCGGACCGGCAGCCAGCCCCGCCGAGACGCGAGCACGCCCGCCTGGAAGCGGCTCTCGGCGCCGAGCAGCTCGAAGAGACCGGCGATGTGCCGACGGCAGGTGCGCACGCTGAGGTCCAGCCGTGCCGCGAGCGCCTCGTCGGTGAGCCCGGCGGCGAGGCCCTGCAGGATCGACCGCTGTACCGCGGAGAGGGAGGGCTCCTCCTCGGCACCTGCCGCGTGCAGGGGCGCTGCGAACTCCCACGCCGCGTCGAAGACGCGCGCCAGGGTCGCCGCGAGCTCGGAGGAGCGGACGACCAGGGCGGCGCGGTCGTCCTCGTCCCGGGAGCGGGCGACGATCGCGAGGGAGCGGTCGAAGACCACCAGCCGGAAGGGCAGCACCGGGAGGGTCCGGAACCGCGCGCCCAGCGGCTCGAGCTCCGCGACCGAGCGCCGGAGGGCCGCGTTGTCGCGGCGGCGGTCGTGGTACAGCGTCCGTCTCGCGATACCGCGCCCGAGCAGCTCGCGGTCGACGGCGTCGCTCGCCTCGTGCCGCTCCACGCTGCTGGTGCCGGGAGCGGCGATCAGCACCTCCTCCGAGGCTCCGCGCTGCAGGTCGAGGAGCAGCCGGAGGACGGTCGCCGGGTCCTCGATCACCTCCACCTGCTCCGCGGCGGCGAGGGCGCTGCGGGCGCTCCGGTAGGCGGGGACGAGGGCCATCAGCTCGCTGCGGCGGCGGGTGATCCCGGTCTGCAGCTCGAGGAGGCGCCGCTCGTCGTCGGCGATCAGCTCGGCCAGGGCGATGTCCGGCGCGGCCGTGGCGAGCGACTCCGCGCCCGCGTGCAGCGGAGCGAGCAGCCGGAGCCCGATCAGCTCGTCGCGCGCCTCGCGGAGGCCGTCGACGGTGACGCCGAGCTCGTCCGACGCGCTCTCGAGCGACCAGTCTCCGCGCACGGACGCGTGCAGGTACAGCGCGATCGCGTTCTCGCTCAGCACCGGCGGCCCCCCGTTCTCCCGACCCTCCCGAGTGTAGGAGGCGCGCACTCAGCGCCGCCGCGCGAGAACCGCGACGACGGCGAGCTCACCGGCGAGGACCAGCGCTACCGCTCCGAACACGGCCGGGCCGACCAGCGCGGCGAGCGGAGTGAGACCGGCGTTCGCGAGGAGGGGGGCGAGGAGACCGATCACGACTCCGGTACGGCGGGCGGGGGGCTGCCGGCGGGCGACGGCGACGACGCTCAGCGAGGTCGCGGCGGCGGCGGCGAGCACGAGCAGGAGGACCGCCGCGGGGTGCGGCTCCCCGAGCAGGAGGAGCGCGGCCAGCGCGGCCCAGGCGAGGGCGCCTCCGGCGGCGACGGGGCCGAGGTGCGGGGTGGCGGCGGGTGCAGTGGCGGTCATGGTGCGTCCTCTCGTCGTGGTCCTCCGAGCCTCGCGGAGGCCCGTCGGCGGCACCAGATCAGCATCCGGGCACGGCAGCATCCGGACATGCGGCGGACCCCCGGCTCCGCGCGGGGCGGAGGGTCGGGGGCCCACGGGACGTCCGGGCAGGCTCCGGCCGTGGCAGCATCCGGTCAGCCGGCCTCGCGCAGCCTCCCGCCGGCGAGGTGGAGGCTGCGCTGCGCACGGCGCGACGGCAGAGTGGTGGGTGTCGTCGGCTCCTGCTCTCCGGGCGCCCGCTCTTCCCGGGGCGGTGCCCGCGGTCGTAGGCTCGCGCTCATCCGCAACGGGAGGGGCCGACGATGACCGCCACGAGAGAGACGTCCGCCCCGCCCGAGCTCAAGCGCGTGCTCGGCCCCAAGCTGCTGCTGCTGTTCGTGGTCGGCGACATCCTCGGCACCGGGATCTACGCGCTCACCGGGCAGGTCGCGGCCGAGGTGGGCGGGGCCGCGTGGCTCCCCTTCGTGATCGCGTTCGTCGTCGCCACGCTCACCGCCTGCTCGTACCTGGAGCTGGTGACGAAGTACCCGCAGGCGGCGGGCGCCGCGCTCTACGCGCACAAGGCGTTCGGGATCCACTTCGTCACGTTCCTCGTCTGCTTCACCGTGATGGCGAGCGGGATCACCTCGGCCTCCGCCGCCTCGGGCGCCTTCGCGAGCAACTTCGCGATCGGCTTCGGGCTCGGGGACGGCGCGGGGACGCGGTTGAGCATCGCGCTGGTGTTCATGGTCTGCATCGCCCTGGTGAACCTGCGGGGCGTCGCCGAGAGCGTCGGGCTGAACGTGGTGCTCACCCTGATCGAGCTCTCGGGCCTGCTGCTGGTGATCTTCGTGTGCTTCTTCGCCGTGTTCGGCGGGCAGGCCGACTTCTCGCGGGTGGTCGCGTTCGAGGCGCCGGAGGACAAGTCGCTGCTGCTCGCGGTGAGCACCGCGACCTCGCTGGCGTTCTTCGCGATGGTCGGCTTCGAGGACTCCGTGAACATGGCGGAGGAGACGAAGGAGCCCAGCCGCATCTTCCCGCGCGTGATGCTCACGGGTCTCGGCATCACCGCCGTGGTCTACGTGCTCGTGTCCACGCTCGCCGTCGCGATCGTCCCCGTGGGGGAGCTGGCCGGCAACGACACTCCGCTCGTCACGGTCGTCGAGGCCGCGGCGCCCGACTTCCCGATCTCGACGCTCCTGCCCTTCATCTCGCTCTTCGCCGTGGCCAACAGCGCGCTGATCAACATGATGATGGCCAGCCGCCTGCTCTACGGGATGAGCCGCCAGGGCGTGCTGCCGCCGTTCCTGCAGAACGTGCTGCGCGGACGGCGCACGCCGTGGGCCGCGATCCTCTTCACGACTGTGATCGCCCTGCTCCTCACCGCCTACGTGTCGCGCGACCCCTCCGACCCCATCGCGGTGCTCCTGGGCGGGACCACGTCGCTCCTCCTGCTGGCGGTCTTCGCCGTCGTCAACGTCTCCGTGCTGGTGCTGCGGCGGCAGCCGGTCGAGCACCGTCACTTCCGGACCCCCACCGTGCTGCCGGTGCTGGGCACGATCGCCTGCGTCTACCTGGTGCTGCCGATCACCTCGGGACGCGACACCGCCCAGTACGGCATCGCGGGGGTGCTGCTCGTGATCGGCGTCCTGCTCTGGGTGGCGACTTTCATCGACCGGCGGGTCCGCGGCTATGCGCGCACCGCGGCGATCGCTCCGGAGGAGCTCGACGCCGATCCCGCGGAGGACGCATCGGGAGCGCACAGCGAAGGCATCGGCCGCTCATAGCCGATCCATAGGGAACTCCCGATACTGGAGTCATGAGCACCCCGGCCCCCTCGAAGCACCTCGCCCCCGCGCAGCGCACCCGCCTGAAGCGGGCCGACGGTACGCCGATCCGCGTCCTCGTCGTCGACGACGAGAGCACCCTCACCGACCTGCTTCAGATGGCGCTGCGCTACGAGGGCTGGGAGGTGCGCACCGCCGCCGAGGGCCGCGCCGCGATCACGATCACCCGCGAGTTCCGGCCCGACGTGATCGTGCTCGACGTGATGCTCCCCGACATCGACGGCCTCCAGGTCCTGCAGCGGGTCCGCGCGGACGGCAGCGAGACCCCGGTCCTCTTCCTCACCGCGAAGGACGCGCTCGACGACCGGATCGCCGGGCTCACCGCCGGCGGCGACGACTACGTCACCAAGCCCTTCTCCCTCGAGGAGCTGGTCGCCCGGATGCGCGGCCTCATCCGCCGCAGCACCCTGCTCGCCAACGACGCGGACGACCCCGAGGTCGTCGTGGGGGACCTGGTGCTGAACGAGGACAGCCACGAGGTCCGCCGTGGCGGCGACGAGATCGAGCTGACCGCCACCGAGTTCGAGCTGCTGCGCTTCCTGATGCGCAATCCGCGCCGCGTGCTCAGCAAGGCCCAGATCCTCGACCGGGTCTGGTCGTACGACTTCGGCGGCAAGTCGAGCGTGGTCGAGATCTACATCTCGTACCTGCGCAAGAAGATCGACGCCGGCCGCTCGCCGATGATCCACACCGTGCGCGGCGCCGGCTACCTCCTGAAGCCCGCCGACCAGTGAGCCGCACCGGCCGCCCGTCGCTCGGCGACTTCGCGACCCGCTCCGCCCTCCGCAGCTCCCGCCGCGGCCGGCGCGCGCCGTGGACTCTGCGGCGGCGGATGGTCGTCGCCGTGGTCGCGCTCGTCGCGGTGACGGCGGGCGTCGTGGGAGCGGTCAGCGTGCTCTCCGCCCGCTCGATCCTCTACGGCAGCACGGACGCGTCGCTCAGCCAGTCGGTCACGCGCCTCCAGGACTTCGACGGGCCGAGCCGCTTCGGCGGGTCGAGCGCGATCGAGCAGGCCACGACCTGCCCGAGCGGATCCTTCGGCGGCGGCCCGAGCCAGAACCTCAGCACCATCACCGCCGTCCAGGGCTCGGACGGCTCCTTCATCGGCGCCTACGTCGACGCCGACGGGGTCTGCCGGCAGTTCTCGGACCCGGCCGACTCGGTGCTCGCGGCGGCCGTCGCCGCGGGGGGCGAGGAGGCGACCATCGAGCTGCCCGGGAGCCTCGGGACCTACCGCGTGCGCGCGGCGGCGGTCGAGGGTTCCGTCGTCGTCGTCGGCGTCCCCCTGGGCGAGGTCGCCGAGACGCTCGCCTCCCTCACCTGGGTGGTCGTCGTGGTGGTGCTGCTGGCGATGCTGCTGGTCGCCCTCGTCGCCACCGCGATGATCCGCGTGGCACTGCGGCCCCTGGAGCGGGTGGAGGCGACGGCGACCCGCGTGGCCGAGCTGCCGCTGGACCGCGGCGCCGTCGAGCTGGTCGAGCGGGTCCCGGAGGAGGACACCGACACCCGCACCGAGGTCGGCCGCGTCGGCGCCGCCTTCAACCGCATGCTCGACCACGTCACCGGTGCTCTGGAGTCGCGGCAGGCGAGCGAGGACAAGGTGCGGCAGTTCGTCGCCGACGCCTCGCACGAGCTGCGCACTCCCCTCGCGGCGATCCGCGGCTACGCGGAGCTGCCCCGGCGCGGCGGGACCGAGCTGCCGGAGTCGGCGGCCTACTCCCTCGACCGGATCGAGTCCGCCGCCACCCGGATGACCTCGCTGGTCGAGGACCTCCTCCTGCTCGCCCGCCTCGACGAGGGCCGCGACCTCGAGAAGGAGCCCGTCGACCTGACGCTGCTCGTGATCGAGGCGCTCTCGGACGCGCACGCCGCGGGCCCCGACCACGAGTGGGACCTCGAGCTCCCCGAGGAGCCGATCGAGATCCGTGGCGACGGCTTCCGGCTGCACCAGGTGGTCGCCAATCTGCTGCGGAACGCGACCGTGCACACGCCCCCCGGCACCCGGGTCGTGGCGGCGCTCGCCGAGGAGGTGTCGGAGGGGCGGCCGATCGCGGTCGTCACGGTCACCGACTCCGGCCCGGGCATCGCGCCGGAGCTGGTGCCGGTGCTGTTCGAGCGCTTCGCCCGCGGCGACTCCTCCCGAGCGCGCACGACCGGATCGACGGGGCTGGGCCTGGCGATCGTGACGGCGGTCGTCGACGCCCACGGCGGGCGCGTCCTCGTCGCGTCCCAGCCGGGGCGGACGAGCTTCCGCGTCGAGCTGCCGGCGGGCTGAGGGCCGGGACGGCGGTCTCCCGCCGCCCGCCCTACACCGAGACGCCCAGCCGGCGGCGCGCGTCGTCGAGGGTCCGCACCACGGCGACCACCTCGTCGAGCGGGTGCAGCGGCGACTCGGTGCGCCCCTCCGTCACGTACTGCGCGACGTGCAGCGCCTCCCAGGCGAGGCCCTCGCCGCCCTGGAGCGGCGTCTCGTCGATCCACGATCCGCTCTCGGAGCCGCGGGTGAGCGTCACGCCGCCCGGCGTCCAGAACGACGGGTGCACGTCGATCCGCCCCGCCCGCCCCGCTACGCTCGCCGCGTGGCGGGTGTCGGCCAGCACGGTCGAGGTGGCCACCGACTGCACCCCGTGCGCATGGCTGCCGACGATCGTCGCGGTCGCGTCGACGCCCGTCGAGGTCATGCTGCCGGCGACGACGGTGCTCTGCGGGGTGCCCGCCACCATCGAGACGAAGGAGGAGGCGTAGACGCCGACGTCCAGCAGGCCGCCGCCCGCGAGCGCCGGGTCGAAGATCCGGCTGGAGGGGTCGAAGTCGAAGGCGGCGCCGAAGTCGGCCGAGACGACGGCGGGAGCGCCGACCGCCCCGTCGGCGAGCAGCTGCCGCACGACGTCCATGTGGGGCAGGTAGCGCATCCACATCGCCTCCATCGCGAAGACTCCGGCGTCGCGCGCGGCGTGCACCATCATCTCGGCCTCGCCCGGGGTCGGCGCGAACGGCTTCTCGACCAGGATGTGCTTGCCCGCGGCGATGGCGAGCAGTGCCTGGCGGGCGTGCTCCGAGTGCGGGGAGGCGATGTAGACCACGTCGACCTCCGGATCCTCGACCACGGCCTCGTAGCCGGCCGAGGCCCGCTCGATCCCGAACCGGCTCGCGAACCGCTCCGCGCGCTCCAGCGAGCGGGAGCCCACCGAGACCACGCGCTGCCGCGTGTGCTTCTGCAGCGCCTCGACGAACGAGCCGGCGATCGAGCCGGGCGCGATCACCCCCCAGCGCAGGACGGGGGAGTCGAGGAGGGAGGGGAGTCGGGGCTCGGGGAGCGTCAGTGCCATGCGTCCACGCTAGGGCCCCGTGCCCGGCGGGGGCGAGGGGGTGCGCGGCGGTCCCCTAGGGTGTGACGGCACGCGCAGTCGCGGGCGGAGGAGGACGTCATGCCCGAGTGGTACACCCTGGGCGTCGTCGCCCTCGTGATCGTCGTGGTGGTCGTCGCGATCGTGCGCTTCCGATTCAACCCGGTGCTGGCGCTGGCCGTCGGAGCCGCCGCGATCGGCCTGCTCACCGGGCTCGGCCCCGTCGACACCGTCTCCACGATGACCACCGGCTTCGGCGAGGTGATGATGGAGGCGGGCCTCCTGATCGGCTGGGGCGTGCTCATCGGCGCGATGCTCAACGAGATGGGCGCCGTCGTCCGGCTCGTCGAGGGCCTGCTGCGCGTCTTCGGCCGCCGCGGGATCCCCTACGCGCTGGGCCTCTCCTTCGCCACCTACCTGCAGACGATCTTCGTCGACGCGCTGATCGTGATCGCGGCCCCGCTCGCGCGCCGGATCGCGCCGCGGCTGGGGCGCGCGGGCACCGGCATCGTCGCCGTGACCTTCGCCGTCGGGCTCGAGACGGGCATCGTGATGATGGTGCCCGGCTTCGCCGCGGTCGCGCTCGCGGGGCTGCTCGGAGTGCCGCTGGGCGTGATGATGCTCGGCGGATTCGCGGTGGTGGCGCCGACGGTCGTGGTCACGATCCTGCTGATGTCGCTCGCGTTCCGCCTCGGCTTCTGGGACCCGGCGCGCGACGAGCAGCTGGTCGTGCGCGACGACACGACCGGGCTCGCGAAGGTGGGAGCGTCGCCCGATGCGGACGGCGGACGGCTGCCGTCGTTCGGCGCGCGGGGGCGCGGCGGGGCGTCCTCGGGCGGAGCCGGAGCGGTGTCGGGCGGCTCGTCCGGCTCGTCCGTCGAGGACGCGGCGGGTCCCGCTGAGGCGCAGGACGCCCACGCCGCCCGCGAGCGCCCGCTCCTGCTCCTCTTCGCGCCCATGCTCCTCGCCCTCCTGCTCATCGCCGCGCAGGCGGTGCTCACCGTCTCCGGGATCGAGCTGCCGGTGCTGCAGTTCCTCGGGAACCCCGTCATCGCGCTCCTCCTCGCCGTGATCGGCACCGGAGTGGTCGGCCGGTCCACCGTGGGAACCGCGCGGATGGAGAAGGCGGTCGCCAAGGGCTTCCAGGACGGCGGGCAGATCTTCCTGCTCACCGGCGTCGGCGGGGCGCTCGCCGCGGTGATCGCGCAGGGCGACCTCGGCGAGATCCTGAAGGGCTACTTCTCGACCTCGGCGACCGCGCCGCTGCTGCTCGTCTGGGTGATGGCGGCCGTGCTGCACATCGCGGTCGGCTCGGTCACCCTCTCGGCGATCACGGCGGCCGGAGTCGTCGCGCCGGTCGCCGCGACACTCGGCCTCGACCCGCTGCTGATCGCACTCGCCGCGGGCTCCGGCGCGCTGTTCTGCATCCACGTCACCTCGAACACCTTCTGGCTGCTGCAGAGCTTCCTCGGCCAGTCGGTCCGCGGCGCCCTCAAGTCCGTGACCGTCGGCGTCTCCCTCGCCTCCGTCCTCGCGCTCGGCGCCACGCTCGTCCTCTCCCTCTTCCTCTGACCGGGCCCTCCTTCCTCCTCTCGCCGGATGCCACTCGGACACTCGAGTCGCCGGGCGAGGCGTACCGAAGAGGCATCTCGCGCAGCTGACCCGGCCGACACGTGACGGAAACATGGAGCCTCTATCTTCCTGAGAGGGTTCACATCCGATTCGGAGATCCAGACGCCGACGGGGGCCCGATCCGTTCCGTCACGCCTCGACAAGGGAAGAACTCCGCTTGAGATCTCGAACCGCCCTCGCCTCCGGATGCGCCGCGCTCGCGCTCGCCGCCGGCGGCCTCCTGGTCGCCCCGCCGGCGACCGCCACGACCGCAGCACCCGCCGACTACACCCGCGTGGACATCGTGCGTCCGCCGTCCGCTCCGATCGCGGTGCCGACCAGCTACCCGCAGCAGACCCCGCTGACCGAGGTGCCCGTCGACCCGACCGACGCCTCGCTCCTGCGCGGAGTCACCCCCTACGACGCCATCGCGCCGCAGCTGAACGCGCTCGCCGCCCGCTCCGACCGGGTCTCGACCCAGGTGGTCGGGAAGTCCGGCCTCGGCCGCGACATCTACCTGGTCACCGTCACCGCCCCCGAGACCGAGGCCGAGACGGCGCAGCAGGCCGAGTGGCGCGACCGGCTCAAGTATGAGCCCGCCGCCGCGGCCGCCGACGCCGAGCTGATGGACGGCTACAAGGTGCCGGTCTGGTTCAACGGCAACATCCACGGCAACGAGTGGGAGGGCAGCGACGCGATCCTCGAGTACATCGAGGGCGTCGCCACCGCCGAGGACGCGGAGACCGAGGCGCTGCTCGAGGGCAACCGCCTCTACTTCACCGTCACCAACAACCCCGACGGCCGCGCCCTCGGCCAGCGCGCCGTCGCCGCGGGCTACGACCCGAACCGCGACATGATCACCGGAGCCACCAGCGAGGCGGCCGTGATCCGCGACCTCTCGAGCGTGCTCCAGCCCACGTACTTCATCGACATCCACGGCTACACCGGGATCCTCCAGGTCGAGCCCTGCGGCCCGCCGCACGGCGAGAACTACGAGTACGACCTCTTCCTCCCGCACGCCTACGCGACCGCGCTCGAGATCGAGCGCCGCGTCGTCGAGGCCGACGTGCCCGGCAACACCTACCTCGCCGAGGACGGCAGCGCCACCACGGACAACACCGGGAAGATCCTCATCCCCTACCGCGACATCCGCGCGGGCTGGGACGACTGGCCCCCCATCTTCGCCCCGCAGTACGTCGCCTTCCAGGGCGCGATCACCAACACGGTGGAGCTTCCGCTCGGCCGCACGGCCAACAGCACTCCGGAGGAGATCGCCCAGGGCCAGGCCAACGCGGACATCGACGTCGAGGTCGCCGGGATCGTCATGGACGCCTCCGTCGACTACATCGAGGCCAACCGCGACGCGCTCCTGAGTAACCAGGTCGCCATCTTCGAGCGCGGCGTCACCGGCGCCCCCGCCGTCGAGATCCCCGCCGACGTCTCCGCGGCCGACCTGCCCGCGGGCGTGCCGACCGAGTGGACCGAGATCTGGGACGAGACCGACGTCTACACGACCGAGTACCCGCGCGCCTACGTCATCCCCGTCGAGGGCACGCAGCGCTCCGTCTCGGACGCCGAGACCCTCGTCGCGCAGCTGCTCGCCCACGGCGTCGAGGTGTCGCGGACCACGGCCGCCACGAGCGTCGGAGGAGTCTCCTACCCCGCGGGCACCTACCTGGTCGATATGCACCAGTCGGTCCGCGGCCTCGCCAACGTCCTCCTCGCCGACGGCAGCGACATCTCGAGCCGCGTGCCCGAGATGTACGACGTCTCGGCCTGGAGCCTCTCGCTCCTCTGGGGCGCCGACGTGCAGGCGATCGGCTCCACCACCGACGCCCTCCCGGCCGTCGGCCTGGAGCCGGTGACCGCCGTGGCTCCGGTCGGCTCCGTCCCGGCAGGCGCCGACTACCTCGCCTTCGAGCCGCGCGGCGTCCTGGAGTACCAGGCCGTCAACGCGCTGCTGGCCGACGGCGTCGCCCTCGAGCAGTTCGAGGACGGCACGATCGCCCTCCGTGCAGACGCCGCCGGGCTCGCGGCCGCCGAGGGAGCCGCCGCCGCCTTCGGCGTCGACTTCACGGCGACCACCGCCGACCGCGTGCGCGCCGAGGACGGGAAGGCGCTCGACGCCCTCCGCGTCGCCTACTCCGGCACGAACGAGGACCGCGACGCGCTGGCCAAGCTCGGCTTCGCCGACGCGGTCGCCGTCGACGCCGCCGCGCTCACCGCGGGCACCGCGACCCTCGAGGGCGCCGACGTGCTCTACGTGGGACGCGCCCTCTCCTTCACCGCGGAGCAGGCCGTGGGCCGCACCGTGGTCGAGGAGTTCCTCGCGGCGGGCGGCGACGTCGTCGGCCGCGGCGGCGCAGGAGCGGCCTTCGTGTCCGACTTCGGCCTGGCCGAGCTGACTGCGCAGACCGGCACGAGCGGCTCCAACGGCATCGTCTCGGTCGAGACGCCCGGCGGCGGAGTCCTCGGCGACTACCCGCAGGACACCGCGTTCGTCTCGCCGGCACTGTGGTTCGCCGGCTTCGACGAGTCGGTCGCGGTCGAGCAGAGCTACTCGGAGGACGGCACGTTCGTCGCCGGGCACTGGGTCGACTCCGACGGGCAGTCCCGGAGCGACGCGGCCGGGCAGGCCTCGGCCGTCTCGTTCTCGACGGAGTCGGGCACCGAGGGCTTCCTCTTCGGCACCTCGCCGGTGTTCCGCAACCACCCGGTCGGAGCGTTCAGCGACGTCGCCCGGGCGCTGCTCGCCGTGGCGCCGGAGGGCGCCGCCGTCGAGCTGCCGGGGACCCCGGAGCCCACGCCGACGCCGGAGCCGACCGGCTCGCCGGAGCCGACCGCGACTCCCGAGCCCACGGCGACTCCTGAGCCGACCGGCTCACCGGAGCCGACCGCGACCCCCGAGCCGACGGCGACTCCTGAGCCGACCGTGACGCCCGAGCCGACCGCGAGCCCCGAGCCCACGGCGACCCCGGAGCCCACCGTCGTGCCGACGGCCGGACCGACCGCCACGGCCGCGCCGATCACCGCACCGACCGGCCCCGGCGGCCTCCCCTCCACCGGAGTGGAGACCGGCTCCTGGCTGCTGCTCTCGGGAGGTGCTGTCGCCCTCGGCCTCGGCTCGCTCCTGATCGCCCGCAGCCGTCGCCGCGAGGACCAGGAGGCCTAGCCTCCGCCTCGGGGAGGGATCGGGCGCCCGCCGCCCGGTCCCTCCCCGTTCCTGTTCCCCGT